>CAJXIT010000034.1 GCA_913054055.1 uncultured Thalassolituus sp. | reverse complement strand
AAGCCAAAACACCACCCCCGAACAAATGAAAATGTTTTTAACCCGTATTGGCTTTGGTTCAAAAGCCGTGGTCACAGGGGATATTACTCAGGTGGATTTACCCCGTGGTACCCGCTCTGGTTTAGGCCATATTATGAATATTTTGCAAAACGTTGAAGGCATTGGCTTTACTCATTTTGCTAACAAAGATGTGGTGCGCCACCCGCTGGTTCAACGCATTGTGGATGCGTATGATAAGCATGATGAGAAACAAGAAGCCCGTCGTGAAGCCAAGCGTATTGAAACTGAACAAGCAAAGGCCCTTTCAGAGAATCAGTCCGACACCCCTACTGAGGCCAAGTAAATGATCAATTTAGACTTGCAAGCTGAGTATGAAGCGGACAACCTGCCCAACTTTGATCAATTTAATCTCTGGGCTACCACCGCCTTAACCGGTTTAAAAGACGACGCAGATCTAAGCATTGTCATTGTGGGCCCAGAAGAAAGTCAAAGCCTAAACCTAGAATTCAGAGGCAAAGACAAACCTACTAATGTATTGTCTTTCCCGTTTGAAGCCCCACCAGAATTGGTCCATATTCAAGAAGAAATGGGCAACTTGATCGGTGACCTTGTGATTTGTGCCCCAGTGGTACTCAACGAGGCCAACGAGCAAAATAAGCCATTGATGCACCACTGGGCGCACATGGTAGTACATGGTTGCTTGCATTTACTGGGCTACGACCATATAAAGGACGATGAAGCCGATGTCATGGAAAATCTAGAGCGCCAAATACTGGCAAAACTGGATATTAATGACCCCTATTTAATCACTGACTAAGATAATGAAAGAGCGACCGAGAAAGTCCATATTTACTTGGCTTGAAAGCCTAAAATTGTTTGCTGGGGACCCACAAAACCGCAGCGAGATTAAACACATCTTACGAGAAGCGGAAGGCCGCCAAATCGTAGACAGCGATGCACTATCCATTATGGAAGGGGCCATTCAAGTGGCCGACATGCAAGTACGAGAAATCATGATTCCTCGTAACCAAATGGTGTGTGTAAAAGCCGGTCAAAGCGCCAAAGATTTCCTTCCTCAAGTGATCGAATCCGCCCACTCACGCTTTCCTGTTTTAGGTGAAAACGATGATGAAGTACTTGGCATCATGCTCGCAAAAGATTTACTGCCTTTGGTGCTATCAGAGAACAACAGTAACTTTCGCCTTAAAGATATTATGCGTCCGGTAACCTATGTACCTGAAAGTAAACGCGTCAACGTACTGCTAAAAGAATTCCGCGCCACTCGCAATCACATGGCTTTGGTGATTGATGAATATGGCGGCCTAGCAGGGCTTGTCACCATTGAAGACGTATTGGAACAAATCGTGGGTGACATTGAAGATGAACACGACTTTGATGAAGAAGACAGCTTTATCAAACAAGTTGATGACAATACCTATATGGTTAAAGCGTTAACCCCTATTGAAGATTTTAATGAAGCGTTTGGTAGCAAATTTGAAAACATCGAATTCGATACCATCGGCGGTGCCGTAGTTGATAAATTTGGTCGCCTACCAGAGTGTGACGAATCCATCACCATGGATAAGTTTAACTTTAAAGTAGCCAACGCCAATAATCGTCAGATTCATTTATTAGAAGTGACCACTTCAGAAAAACTAGAATAACAGAAGATTTCAATGACCATTGATCTGCATTCCATACAACGGCCTGGACTTCTAGGCCATTTTTTTGCCCTCGTTTGCGGTGCACTGATTCCATTCAGTTTTGAGCCATACAACATTTGGCCCGTTCAAATAATTGCCATCGCCTTCTTCTACTTCTCGCTGAAACCGCTAAACAGCAAACAGGCTATGTGGCGTGGTTGGTGGTTTGGCCTAGGCGTATTCGCCTCGGGGGTTAGTTGGGTATATGTGAGCATTCATGTTTATAGTAAAACCCCCGCCCCATTAGCTGTGCTATTAACGTTAATCTTTGTGATGGGACTAGCTTGGTTTTTTGCGTTAATGACTTTGAGTTATCAACACTTCTTTTCACAAAAGTCTAAACCCTATCTTAGTTTTGCCGCGATCTGGGTTTTATTTGAGTGGTCCCGTAGCTGGATATTGGCAGGGTTTCCATGGCTGTTTTTAGGTGATGCGCACATTGATTCTAGTCTAAAAGGATTTGCTCCAGTACTTGGGGTTTATAGCATTGGTTTTATCGTCGTTTTAATGTCGGCTTTTATTATCGACACACAATGGAAAACACTTTTTGATCAAGACCGTAAAACCTCCGTTAAAAATTTAGCCAAACATGCAGGGCCAATTTTAATACTGCCTTGGATCATGGGCGCTGTTTTATCCGTTTTTGAATGGACGGAAAAACAACACGACATCAATGTGGTCGCCATACAAGGAAATATCCCACAAGAACGAAAGTGGCTATCGGAAGAAATTTACCCCACCTTAGAAAAGTATCGAAGCGCCAGTGAACAAAACTGGGATGCCGATATTATTCTATGGCCTGAAACGGCAATCACCGTTTTGCATCATCAAGCTAAAGAGTACATGAAGTTTTTAGATGAAGAAGGCAAAGACAATCAAACCGCATTAATCACAGGTATCCCCTACCAGCAAAGCCAAACCGAGCCTATGCCTGGCCGCTTCCATAATTCCATTGTCGGATTAGGAGAAAGCTCTGGGTTGTATCACAAACAGAAACTGGTGCCATTCGGTGAGTACATGCCCTTTCCTGACAGCTGGCGCCCACTATTATCTTTTTTTAATATTCCTATGTCACAGTTTGCGGCAGGTGAAAATTCGCAATCATTGATTCAAGTAAACAAAGGGGATTCAAATTACATGATCGCGCCGTTTATTTGTTACGACGTTGTTTACCCAGATTTTGTTGCGGATCAAAGTCAGGATTCTGGCCTCATGATCACCATCAGTAATGATGCTTGGTTCGGTTTAAGCAATGGCCCACTTCAACACCTAGGCATTGTAAAAATGCGTGCATTAGAAAATGGACGCTATGTGTTGCGCAGTACAAACACAGGGGTAACCGCTCTGATTGATAACCGTGGACAAGAAGTCGCACGACTCTCACAAATGGAATTCGGTGTGCTTAAAGCGCAAGCGCAGGTACGCTCAGGCAATACCCCATTTAATATTTGGGGTAGCTGGCCTATATTACTTTTGAGTGCTTTATGTTTAGTACTTTTAAGCATAAATGCCATAAGAGCCCGTCATTCATAATCAGCCGCTGATATTCCTATGTTTTTAAGCCTAGCTTTCGCTGGGCTTTTTTATGCCTGAAAATCCATCAATTGATCCAATTCAACATACTCTTCGTAGAAAGTTTGACAGTGAAATTTGGAGAGTAATATGTTCGAAGCACTTAAACAGCAGCTAATGCCCGATGCCACATTATCTGGCTTAATCCAATCACATGAAGGTGATATCTATATTGCCCAGCTGATTGCTCATGATGGCAAAGTCATTTCTCAAAATAAAGATCACTTTAATTCGCTCATTAATGCTCGGAATTGGCTAGAGCAAAAAGGCGCCCAAACCATTTCATTACAACCTTCCACGGCTTACTTTGAAATGATTAACAACTGAAAGCCAATTTTCATAGGCAGTAAATTTATGAACACGACCACAGAGCGTTTAACTTACCTAGGTTTACTGCCTTTTATTGCGGCTTTAATCATGACATCCCATACGATTAGTATCGGTGACATCACAGGGACAATGCTGTTCATAAATTACAGCGCCATTATCTTATGTTTTGTAACAGGTGCTTTATGGGGGCAGTCTTCTCACCACAAAAACACTCGCCATTCAGCCGCTCTTATATTGACAAACATCTGGGCCTTAGCCGCTTGTATGTGCCTTTTAGCATCCGGTATTTATGCTCAAGTTTTAGCAATTACGCTATTATCCATTGGGTTTTTACACATACTTTTCCTTGAACTGAAAATCAAAAATGTTCACGGTACTGACTCATACTACACAATGAGAAAACGCATTAGTTACATGGTGATTGCATGCCATCTAATTATGCTGCTTTTACTTGTTAAAATAATAGACTGACTATGAAAACGTCTCATCAGAATTTATTAAATAACCAGCCTGAATTAATTATTTTTTATGATGGCTTCTGCCCGCTTTGTATAAAAGAGATGAATCACATCAGATCGCGGGATAAACATAATAAAATCCAGCTTATTAACCTTCAGAGTGAAAATGACATGAAATGTCATCCTGAACTGGACACAGAAAAAGCCATGAAGATTTTACAGGGAAAGTGCAAAGATGGTTCATACATCGAAGGCTTGGAGCCTGCTTGGAAAAGGCCATCTGACATACATTCTAAGAGTGCCATTTTTACGGATAGTATTTGATTTATCCTATAAAGTGTTTGCAAAGTACAGGTACACTTTTTCATATTGGCTAACAGGCCAGCGATATGGCTGCGAAACATGTAAGAAATAATGATTCTTTGTATAACACGTTATTTTTCTTAGAGGTTACCATGTCAAAACATTTAATCATTGGTGCTTCAAGTGCCATTGCACAATCTATGATCATGGAAATTTTAAAAAAAGAGCATTCCATCATTGCTATCAGCCGAAGCCGGATACCTGATGCTTTAGCCTCATCAACCAATTTGCAATGGATTCAGTGCGATTACAGCACCGCTGGCATCCAATCCATATGCCAGCAGTTATCAAAAACACTTCCTGAATTAAACAGTTTATACATATGCAATGGCATACTGCACAATCATGACCTTTACCCCGAGAAACAAATTAAGCAATTCAAAGCAGAAAACTTCCATTCTGTGATGCATGTGAACGCCGCTCTGCCCATGATTTGGTTGCAATCTATTACGCCTTATTTATCACGGCGGCAACATTTAAAGGTTGTTCTTTTCAGCGCCCGCATTGGCAGCATTGGCGATAATGAATTAGGTGGGTGGCATAGTTATAGGGCAAGTAAAGCAGCATTGAACATGCTCGCTAGAAACTACGCCATTGAAATGAACCGCAGCCATAAACAGGTTTCCATCACCTTGTTTCATCCAGGCACAACCAATACAAATCTATCTAAGCCTTTTCAAAAAAATGTGACGCCTAATAAGTTATTTGAGCCAAATTTTGTGGCGCAACAATTACTATCAATAATGGAAAAACAGATTTCTAAAGATATCTCCTACATAGATTGGCAGGGCAAACCCATTCCTTGGTAGGCCCTGATTTTACACGGGCTGGATTTACGCCAACGCTAACCGAGTAATTTCATTACGATTATGTAAAGCATCGGCTTTATTGCTAAACAACTGAATGTCGTTTGGGGTGATTAATATGGCTTTTTCATCACTCAGTCCAATGAAGCCTGCACTGAACAATGAAACCATTCCTGTATCCGCAGCTTTCAATTGATCCGGGCCTTCCAGTTCAGTCATGGCCTTCAAGCCATTACCCAAAGGGTCGGTGATACTGGCTTCATCTTTATATAGGGCCATACAATCTTCACGTAACACTAATACAAAGCCATTGCGAAAAGTCAGCAGTTGGCAGCCTTTTAGAGCCCCTTCTGTTTTGTATTCACATTTTAATATTATGTCTGAAGAACCTTCTAGCAACATATCAATACCCAAAACCAAATATACAAACTTGAATTATACATGGCTTCAAAACTGATTACTGCATGGTTGCAATATAATCCGCCAGCGGCTCAATATCCGACTCTTTCACGGCTTTCATAATGCGTACCATGGGAGAATTGGCCCTAGCCGTTTTACCATGTTTAAAGTCTTTAAGGGCCTTCATTAAAAAGGCTTTCTTTTGCCCCGCCAAACGGGGTAGATCTTTATTACCCTTGCCATCATCTCCATGACAGGCAAAGCAAAAGCTTTGATAACGGGCTTGACCTGCTTCAGAACTCTGAATATTCGCTTGTGGTTTCACATTTTCAGAGGCATAAAAAATCGCCAAGTCCACCATTTCGTCTGTTGTTAAGCCTTTGGATATCTGCTCCATGACATAACTTTTTCGTTCGCCACTGGCAAAATACTGAAACTGATTAAGCAAGTACTCAGGGTTTTGAGCCGCAAGATTTGGGATATAGTTTTTCACGCTATTGCCGTCTTTACCATGACAATAACTGCATAGCATAGAGCGCTCTTTACCACGATTGATGGCCTCTGCTTTCAAAGCTGAATCAGAATCCATGGAATGTAGACGCGTCACCAAGTCATTTGCATCTTGAGCCCAAGAAGGAGCCGCAATCCACACGCATAAAACCATTGCTAACATTTTGCTTTTTGAAATGAACACGCTTTCTCCCGAAGCCCCATGAATACGAAGCGAGGGACAGTAACAGGAAGAAAAGGAAACTCAATGGCAACACACCGTTCTGACTCAAAATTGTGTCAAAAATGCGGTTTCATTGATTAGGGTCAAGCTGCCACTTCAATGAAGTTAATTGCGTTCTCAAGCATGGCGGTTTGAGCGTTACTTATATTGTCGAAGTGCATGCCATATTCAACCGTGCCATCTTTAATAGCCTTACGCTGAATACTGGCTTTTAAACGCATAGGCTCTTGATTTCGATACGCTTGCAAATCATCTTTTGGAAGCATGATGGATGCTTCTACTTTATCCCCTTCTAATAACTCGTGATTCAAAAGTATCTTCATGCCAGCCAAACTTATGTTCTCACAATAAGCATCCTCCCAAATACCTTCCACTTGGACCCTAACTAAAAAATGAGATTCAATTCTAGGGTGTTCTCGACGGTCATCTTGATTATCGTGGTCAGCATCCACCACGGCCGTTTTTTCAATTTTAAAATGGCTAATTAAATCAGACAATGAATGAGTCAGTTTAAGCAGCGATTCAGCTATGTTACTGGTATTCGCCACCTTAGAGGTGTTCTGCTCAAGCGCATCCAATAAGCTTTCCATAGCTTCTTCTAATTGTGTAAACCGTGATAATTGCTGTGAGCTAATTTGATCAATCTCTTGTGCATTTTTTGCGGATATCATAATTTGACTGGCCGCTTGATCAATTTCAATGGCCGTACCCTGAGAACTTTTTGCGTTATTCTTTACCTGTTCAACCACTACGCCCATTGAACTTGTTACCTGCTTAACATTGCCTGTTAAGTGGTTAATGATCTTATTAATTTCCTCAGAGCTTTGACTAGTCTTTTCCGCTAACCCACGCACTTCATCCGCCACCACCGCAAATCCACGCCCCTGTTCGCCAGCACGTGCTGCCTCAATGGCAGCATTCAGTGCCAATAAATTTGTTTGATCCGCAATTTCACTGATGGTCCCTATGATTTCAGCAATATTTTGCGCGGTACTGTCTAACGCTTCTACTTGTTGTGACGCCGAGTTTACTTGCTCTTGAATTTGCTCCATATCCTCAACACTTTTTTGCACCACTTGTTTACTGGACAGTGCCGCTTGCTTACCTTGCTCTGCGGTTTTTTTAGAGTCATCTGCTAACGATTGAATGTGTGAACTGATTTCATGCAACTGTAAAATTACCTCACTGACATCTTTAAATTTAGATTTTTCTTCTTCAGATTGGGTCGCAATACTGCGACTGACCTCGGTAATTTGATAAGCACTTTGACGCATATAACGAGAGCTAGAATCGGCATTGGCCAGCACTTCGTTCAAACGATTTACCATAGAATTAAAGTGTGTCGTTAATTGCCCCACTTCATCTTGGCTAGTGGTTTCTACCGTGATGGTTAAGTCCCCTTTTTCAACTTTGCGTAAAGCTCGGATTAGCGCACGAAATGGCTTAATAAATAGAGTGGCCACAAAACCAATCACCACAAACTGAATCGAGAATTCGATGGCCGATTCCCAGATACTATTAAAAATGAAATCACTGCGAGCCTGAACCATAAGCGCTACCACCTCATCTGCCACGGTTTGCTCAGTGGCAATATCAATCATGCCTTGCAGCTCATAAGCCGCTAAGAAACGATTAAATAACGTGGTGATTGCGGTAACCGCTAGAAACCCTAATTGTAACTTCCAGCGTAAGCTGAGTTTTGACCACCAATCCATGTGTGATTCCATTTATATTCACTATCTTATGAGATTAGGATAAAGCGCCCTGATTTCAAGACTTATTGAGGGTGTTAAATAGCCTAAAAACGACAACCTTAGGTGATATTTGCTAGGCCAAACAGGGCAATCTAAGGTATCCTTGTCAGTTAAATTTTTTCATCATTTTGATAGCATTTACGCTATTTGAATAGGCAGCCAATCAGCACCATGCAAGAGCAATATAACCCCCAGCAGATCGAGTCTCAGGTTCAGCAATATTGGACTGAAAACAAAGTATTTAAAGCCGTTGTGGACAGCAACCGCGAGAAGTTCTACTGCCTATCTATGTTCCCATACCCATCTGGTCGCCTGCACATGGGCCACGTACGCAACTACACCATTGGTGATGTGGTATCGCGCTATCAGCGCATGCAGGGCAAAAACGTGATGCAGCCTATGGGTTGGGATGCGTTTGGCCTTCCCGCTGAAAACGCGGCAATCAAAAACAATACCGCTCCAGGCAAGTGGACCGATGAAAACATCGCCTACATGAAAGACCAGCTTAACAGCCTTGGCTTCGGTTACGACTGGGACCGTGAACTGGCCACCTGTAAACCGGAATACTACCGTTGGGAACAGTGGTTTTTCACTCAATTGGTTGAGAAAGACCTGGCCTACAAAAAAGTATCGGCCGTTAACTGGTGCCCACATGACAAAACCGTATTAGCCAACGAGCAAGTGATCGACAACTGCTGCTGGCGTTGTGATACCCCCATTGAGCGTAAAGAGATCCCTCAATGGTTTATCCGTATTACCGATTACGCAGAAGAGCTTTTAAACGATCTAGACCAGCTAACCGAATGGCCTGAGCAAGTGGTGGCCATGCAGCGCAACTGGATCGGTAAGAGCCAAGGGGTCGAAATGACCTTTGGCCTAAAAGATAAAACAGGAGCGGACCGCGATGAAGGCTTAGAAATCTACACCACCCGTCCAGATACCCTAATGGGCGTCAGCTATGTGGCCGTGGCCGCGGGCCACCCATTAGCGGCAGAAGCGGCACAAGGCAATGCTGAGTTAACGGCTTTCATTGAAGAATGCAAACTAGGTGGCACCGCAGAAGCGGACTTGGCCACCATTGAGAAAAAAGGCTGCGCCACTGGTTTAACCGCCATTCACCCAGTAACTGGCAAAGAAGTGCCAATCTGGGTAGCCAACTTTGTATTAATGGATTACGGCTCAGGCGCTGTGATGGCTGTGCCTGCTCACGACCAGCGTGACTTTGAATTTGCTAAAAAGTACGGCTTAGAAATCAACCAAGTGATCGCCACCCCTGATGATTTTGATATTTCAGAAGCGGCTTACACGGAAAAAGGCAAGCTGATTAACTCAGGTGAATTTGACGGCCTTAACTTTAACAAAGCGTTTAAGTCCATCGCTTACTGGTTAGAAAAAAATGAAAAAGGCGCGGTGAAAACTAACTACCGCCTGCGTGACTGGGGCGTCAGCCGTCAGCGTTACTGGGGCACCCCAGTTCCTATGATCAACAAGCAAAACGGCGAGCAAGTGCCAACACCTGCTGACATGCTGCCAGTTGAATTGCCAACTGATGTAGTAATGGACGGTGTTAACAGCCCAATTAAAAACAACCCAGATTTTGAAAACATTGAGTTTGGTGGTGAGCAAGCGTTCCGCGAAACTGATACCTTTGATACCTTCATGGAAAGCTCTTGGTATTACGCCCGTTATTGCTCTCCGCAAGACGATACACAAATGCTAGACCCAAAAGAGGCCAACTACTGGCTACCTGTGGATCAATACATCGGCGGTATCGAGCACGCCATTCTTCACTTATTGTACGCGCGCTTCTTCCACAAATTATTGCGTGATGCTGGCCTTGTGAAAGGGGACGAGCCATTCAAAAGCTTATTATGCCAAGGCATGGTATTGGCCGATGCGTTCTGCTACACCAACGAAAACGGTGGTAAAGAATGGGTTAACCCAGCTGACGTTACCCTTGAGCGTGACGAAAAAGGCCGCGTGATCAAAGCCACTGGTGAAGGCAAAGAGCTGGATCACCAAGGCATGATTAAAATGTCTAAATCGAAAAACAATGGGGTTGATCCACAAGAAGCCATTGATGTTTACGGTGCCGACGTTGTGCGCTTATACACCATGTTCGCAGCGCCACCTGAGCAATCATTAGAATGGTCTAACTCAGGTGTGCAAGGTGCACAGAAGTTTTTACAACGTGTTTGGCGTTTAGCCTCAGAATTAATTGCTGGTGGTGACGTTGAAGCATTAAATGCGGATGCCTTAGACGACAAGCAAAAAGCAGCCCGTCGTAAGACTCACGAAACCATTCAAAAGGTAAGTGATGACATATCCCGTCGTAATGCATACAACACAGCCATCGCCGCCATCATGGAATTGATGAATACCTTAACCAAGCTAGATAAAAGCGATGCTCAAAACGGGCCCCAAAATCGCTCAATAGTTAAAGAAGCGATTACCGCCATCACTAAGATGCTTGCGCCAATAACACCACACATCAGCCATGTACTATGGCAAGAGCTGGGCAATACGGATCTAGTATTAGATGCACAATGGCCAACTGTGGATGAAAACGCATTGGTGCGTGACAGCATTACTGTAGTGGTTCAGGTTAACGGGAAGGTCCGTAGCAAACTGGAAGTACCGGCTAACATTGAAAAAGATGATGCATTAGCGGCGGCAAAAGCCGATGCCAATGTACAGAAATTCATTGATGGCAAAACCATACGTAAAGAAATTTATGTGCCGGGTAAGCTGGTTAATATCGTAGCCAACTAAATTAGCTCGCCTTAAAGCTATTTACGTTGTTATGGCTGTGTTGCCTACATGGATGTAGGTACATAACTTATGTCGGAAACATATAAGTTTCTAAAGCCTTGCCAGACCTGCGCCGCTTACGCTAATTAAATAATAATCATTAAAAATGATGAAAAGAAGAATATGCAAAATTTAAAAATCACATTTTTAGCGTCTCTGTTGATTCTTCTATCCGCTTGCGGCTGGCATTTACGTGGGCAAGTAAACATGCCTGTGGCATTGCGTATTTTAGATCTGAACGTCAGCAGCGTGGACTTTGTTTCACAAAATGCGATCAAACAATCGCTTCTGAGTAATGGTGTGACGCTCTCACAAGATGCAGATTATGAATTACGCATTCTAAAAGAAGAATCAGGAAAACGTACATTGGCTGTCACCAGTAATGCAAAAGCCAGCGAGTACGAATTAATTCAATCCCTTACCTTTCAGTTATTTGATACAGACAAGCAAGCTATCAGCGAAGCGTTAACCGTGAGTACTTATCAAACGTTGCTGTATGATGCCGACGCTGAAATTGGTAAAGCCCAAGAAGAGCAAAACCTGCGCATTGAAATGAAACAAAGCAATGCGTATAAAATGCTATTGCGCTTAAAAAACATCACATTAACTACGGCTAAATAAATATTTCTTATGCGCTTAAAACCCGAACAGCTTAATCAACACCTACAGTCGCAGCTTAAACCTGTGTACATTGTAAGTGGTGATGAGCCATTATTAAGCCAAGAAATTTGCGATCAAATTCGTGCCGCTGCAAAAACCCAAGGGTTTGATGAGCGTGAAGTGCATCATGTGGACGGCCAATATAAATGGGCCACACTTTCTGACAGCGCCAATGCCATGAGTTTATTTGCAAGTCGTAAATTAATTGAAGTGCGCATTGAAAATGGCAAACCCGGGGACCAAGGCAGCAAAGCCTTATTAGAACTGTGCGCACAACCCAACCCTGACAATATATTATTAGTGGTATTGCCCAAAGTAGATAAAAGCGCACAAAACAGTAAATGGTTTAAAGCGCTGGATAAACTGGGTGCCTTTATTGCTCACTGGCCTATCGAACGCAACCAACTACCCGGCTGGATCGCCAATCGCTTACGTGCAAACCATATGAAGGCTGACAGAGATGCACTAGCATTGCTTGCAGATCGCACCGATGGCAACCTATTGGCAGCCGCACAAGAAATTGAAAAGCTTAAACTAGTGGGCAAAGAAACCATCAGCGCCGACGACATTGAAAACAGCGTCGGTGACGCCAGTCGCTATGACGTGTTTGCCTTATCTGAGTCCGCCTTCAAAGGGGATGTGGCTCGCAGTATTCATATTCTTAGCGTACTACAAGGTGAGGGCATCAACCCATTACAACTTCTTGGTATCATAAGCAATGACGTGAGGTTATTACTGTCTTTTATTCAATTAAAGAATAACGGTGTAGCCGATGACAAAGCACTTCAGCAATTAAAAGTGTTTTGGCCTAAAAAACAGAACCAACTGAAGGGGGCATCACGCCGACTTTCTGTAACCGTTATTGAACAAAGTTTGCTGCTTTGTAACCAAATCGACCTTGCAACCAAGAGTATGTTACAAGACGACCCCTGGAGGCTGTTTAACGCCTTGATTACAAAACTTTGTGGTCTAAATACCGTTCCTAATAGAATTTAATCCCCAGTAAAAACACACACCAGTACACAGTTTTATGTGTGAATATGAGTTCATTCACACTAATTCAGTGATGCTCTTCAAGGTTCTTCTTGTTCAGCCCTTTCTGACCCCTTTTGTATACGTTTATTCACTAAACTTACACAGAACAATTTCATTATATGGTCGATACTTTGATCATGGCTTGATAAGCACACCCTTTATTTAAAAGCAGTGTGTCCGCCACCGGAGGATGATATG
Source organism: uncultured Thalassolituus sp. (assembly GCA_913054055.1). Taxonomy (GTDB): domain Bacteria; phylum Pseudomonadota; class Gammaproteobacteria; order Pseudomonadales; family Oceanobacteraceae; genus Bermanella. Next base: position 3,387 of record CAJXIT010000034.1, on the reverse strand, counting down.
GGCTATGCAGCAAATCAGGAATTAGAAAACACGGATTTAATTTGGGACCTTGAGCATATTTCACAGCAACAACATGCTGCTGAGTTTGTGAAACGTTTTGAAAATAAGTTATGCGTGTTTTCACCGACCGTTAATCAGCTTTATAGCAACTACAATATTTTCTTCCCTGAAGATCAAGGAAGAAACATGGTGGTATTACCCGACCCATATGCATTCCATGATACGTTCAATCATATTCCTGAGTCCGCGGTACAAGCCACAGGTTTACATATTGTTCCTGGTGAGACCATTAATCGCGAAGGCCTCTACATCGTCATCACGCAACAAGATCAAAACGTACGATCCATTCCAATTCCGTTTAAGGAAGGTTTACGTCAAATATTAAAACGCTTTCACGGTAACGATCCTTTTTTACCAATTCTCAAAAAAGGTGACCTAAGGGAGTTTGATTCAGAGATGCCTTGCTTACACTTACATCGATTACGTTTAAGTGCTTTATCTGAAATGTCTATGCTTGAACGCCAAGGCATAAAGAACATCATCAGCGAAAAGATAATGGGAATTTATCGAGAGTGTTAATTCATGATTCCCGAATGACTTTTAAAATGGAAAATAAGAATCCATTTGGGAAAGGCAGTGGTAACAATTGACGATTGGGATGTTATGGATAGCACCTTAGCCGCTTATGAAAATAAGCGGCTTTTTTATTTATTGATTAAGGTATAGTTTCAATCCAAATAAATTAGAAATTAACTCCAATGCCTACAACTAAGCGAGTTGAATCAGTGTAAGACTCCCATAAGTACTCTTTATCCGCTAGGTCATGCTGAAAATTCAAATATACTTGTGCATCTAAACTGGCAACATCTAAACCCTTTGCTATGCGCCCATCTATTCGTTCAATTCGATTTCGGCTTGTCGAAGAATTGGTGTCGTCTAGCTCTTTAACAAGAAAATAATTGAGAGTTGAAGAGAACTGATTCCCCCAGCTTTGCATCCATGTGAGGGTAGCCGTTTCTTTTGCATAAACTCTTAGTTTGGCTCCGCTATCTTTTTTGCTAGGATCCACTTCAACATAAGCACCTGTCATACGCAACAAGGTCCCAGGCAAGGGCTCTGATTGTATTTGCCATTCTATACCCGAGTGATCAATTGAGTGTCCAGTATCTGCCTCAAAATCGTCAACTGTTAACGTTTGGTAAAGCACGTTGCTTTCTTCTTCGTGAAATAACCTAACATCCAGTTCTAAAGCATACTCATTCAATCGCCCGTAATAGCCAATTTCATTTGAAACAATTTTCTGATGATCCAACATCCCTGGGCCTCGGCCCACTTGATAATAGGTATTTCCGTTAGGCAACGCAGTTGAAGGGTTTTCAACCACTAACGCCCACTGGGCAAACTGTTCAAAAAAATCTGGACTACGAACTGACTCGCTATAAACATAGCGTAAGGATTCACTAGGGGAGATTTTATAATTAATAGCCGCTCTTGGTGAAAAAACAGAATCAGAAAATTCTTCTTCTTCGACCATCGCCCCAAGGTGAAGATTCACTTCTTCTATTGGCTTCCAAGTTACACTGCCAAATATTCGTGTCGTATTATTAAATAGCTTGCCATCAAAATAATGATCAGAGTCCACCACATCTCGTCTAAAGCTCAAACCCGAAACAAAGGTTAATGCATCGCTGTAAATATAAGTATCTTGAACTTCAATATCGCCGCGAAATTCTTCAAGGTGTGCATCTATGCTACCTGAAATTTCCTGTATCGCACCAGGCGCTGAATATGTTGTCGCAAAACTAGATGCATATGCTTGCTGCTCTGTAGGAAGCGCAGCTATAAAATTAGAAACAATCGACAAGTCACCAGCGGCAATTGCTGCGCCAGTTGCTGTAATCAAATCATCAGCATTATCTTTATCTAATTCAAACAATGCAGCTAGATTATCATCCAGTACATAATTAGGCACATCCGCAACATCCATCCGTTGACCTTGCTCATAATAGGTTCCATACGCTTTAATCAAGATTTGATGTTTACTGTTAAAATCCTTAGTCCATTGCACACCAATTTCAGAACGTTTTTCGCTCATAAAATTATCATTAACTTGATAAGATTGATTCTCTAAGTCTCGCTTAGCGTCCCCAACAATAAGTGTCAGATCAAGCTCACCGGCAGACCCAAGATGACGATATGCTTCTGCATTCAAAAATTGTGAACGCCTAGTATCTCGACCAGTATCAAACCCTTCATTTCGTTTTTGAGTATACGTAACTCGATAATCATTCTCTCCAATGCGGCCACCCTGACGTAAAAAGAGATCATTTTGTCCGCTCTCCCCGTTTTCATAAGAAAGTGATGTGCCATAGGTATCACTTGGATGCTTAGTTAATATATTGATGACGGCTTGATAGGCATTGGCACCATAACTGGCCGAATTCGGTCCACGTACCACTTCAATTCGATCAATGTCTTGTATGGCAACAGGCATTTCATACCAGCTCACAGAAGACAAACCTGCACGATACATGGAGCGACCATCCACCAGCACCTGCAAATTCTTTGGCAAAGCGGATTCACCGCCGTGATAGTTCAAGCTGTCTACATTATTATTTTTATCCGGAGCCATCATAATGCCAGGTACATAACGTAGAATTTCCGCCAAGTTATTTGTGCCTAGGTTTGTAATGAATTCACTATCCAAAATGGTCACGCTGGCAGGCACATCCGACTGATGCTGCTGAATACGGGTAGCGGTTAATACCACGGGAACAAAGTTTTCATCAAATGCAGGCAAATCAAAGCCTGAATCTTCAAACTCTAATAAGTCATCATCAGAAAAAAGCGGCGCCTCTGCGAAGCTTGGTGCACTAAAAACGGTAGAAATTAGGCTGATACAGATAACACGTAAAACTTTCATTCACTTCCCCCAAAGTCCCATGGCGATTGTGACAGATCTTGTGTGGCTTAAGTAGCCATAGGTCAAGTGTAGTATGAAATTTTGATTAAATTGCCTGAGGTTTAGTGAAATCACGCCTAAGTTTTAACCAATGCCTTATCAATTATAGACATTCTTGATGGAGGTCATGCTGCGACCTTGAAAAGGACGCTTTACAGCGAGTAACGCGTTTTCATGATTCTCGAAAGCGCCTGCCGCCAAGGCTTGGGTTTGATACCAAAGGTATAAAGGACTTTCTTTGAGGCTATTTTCGGAGAGGACTCTGAAAATATCGAATTCATGTTATGACTGGCATCACTGCCAATCCCTTCCACCTGCAGATCTTCATGCTGACGGGCTTCAGCGACGACCACTTCTGCAAACTTAAATAGGCTGGTTTGCTCAGCACTACAGTAATGGTAAGTGCCCCACAAGTTGGCGTAGCG
>CAJXIT010000033.1 GCA_913054055.1 uncultured Thalassolituus sp. | reverse complement strand
AGCGGCTAAAGCTTTTATCTCGGATGTTTACACTCGTGATGGAGAAGATTGGCCGGTTTTCAGTTTTGATGCCTTGGTAGAAGATCAGCACTATATGGATATTGCCGTATAGTTTTTTGTCATTTATAAAAAATGACTAATGAAATGAATAATAAATATATAAAAGTTACGGTTGCGGAGAAATCAACACAATGAAAGCTAGCCCAGGCAGTGCAATCCTGTCGATACTATTGAATAACACTGCGCGTTTGGGATTCATCATCGCGTTTGTTGTGTTTATCTTGGCATTCTTAGGTATTACCGTATTCGTACAGTATAAAACCGACCAAGATGCTGAATACATATCTCACTCAGGTGAACTTCGAGTGCTGTCACAGCAGGTGGCAAAAAACGCCGTCGAAGCCGCGGCGGGTAAAGAAGAAGCTTTCCGCTTATTGCGCTCTGCTCGTAAAAACTTTGAAACACGTTGGGGTTATATCTCAGCGGGTAACGATGACACCGGTTTGCCACCTAGCCCAGTAGAAGGCATTGGTGAGCTACAAGAACTATGGGGCGATGTACGTGGCTCTGCAGATAGAATCTTAGAAACACAAGACACAGTACTTTCACTGCACGAAGTAGCCGCAACACTTTCTGAAACGATTCCTCAGCTTCAGGTGGAATATGATGAAGTTGTAGAAATCTTACTTGATAACGATGCTCCAGCCGAACAGGTTGCGGTAGCACAGCGTCAGTCATGGTTAGCGGAACGTATCGTACGATCAGTAAACAAAGTATTGTCAGGTGGTGACGATGCGGTAATGGCGGCAGACAGCTTCGGTCGAGATGCTAACTTATTCGGTCGAGTACTGAACGGTATGATCGAAGGTAACGTGGCCATGCACATTCAGCCAGTTACAGATGAAGAGGCGATAGACTCGCTAGCTGAAATCTCTGAACTGTTCGAATTCGTAGCAGGGTCGGTTGATGAGATTCTAGAAACGTCTCCTGAATTATTCCAAGTACGTGAATCGGCAAACAACATCTTTAGCCAATCACAAACACTATTGACTCAAACATCATCTTTAACCGAGCGCCACGAAGAGCGTGCGGGATCTTGGACACTGCTGCAAACAGCAGGTTACTTACTAGCCGTTATCGGTCTTGTTATGTTGGGTGGAGTTGGTTACGTATCTTACCAAGATACACAGCGCACACTTAAAGAAGAAGAAACGAAAAACGAAGCCAACCAAATGGCGATCCTACGTTTACTTGATGAACTAGCCGACCTTGCTGATGGTGACTTAACCACACAGGCAACGGTAACCGAAGACTTTACGGGTGCGATTGCTGACTCCATCAACTTCGCGATCGACCAAATGCGTGCGCTGGTAACAGCGATTAACGAAACTGCGGTACAGGTTGCATCGGCAGCACAAGAAACGCAGTCTACAGCGATGCACTTAGCAGACGCTGCAGAGCACCAGGCGCAAGAAATTGCAGGAGCCTCGGCGGCGATTAACGAGATGGCGGTGTCCATCGACCAAGTATCTTCAAACGCATCAGAGTCTACCTCGGTGGCGGAGCGATCTGTAACGATCGCGAACAAAGGTGCTGAAGTGGTACAGGCAACCATCAACGGCATGGACAACATCCGTGAGCAGATTCAAGAAACATCTAAACGTATTAAACGTCTAGGTGAATCGTCACAGGAAATCGGGGACATCATTTCCTTGATCAACGACATCGCAGACCAAACAAACATTCTATCTCTTAACGCGGCGATTCAAGCGTCCATGGCCGGTGATGCTGGTCGAGGCTTCGCGGTAGTTGCGGATGAAGTACAGCGTCTTGCGGAACGTTCAGCGGCTGCGACAAAACAGATCGAGGCACTGGTTAAGACCATCCAGAACGATACCAACGAAGCGGTTATTTCCATGGAACACACCACTGCGGAGGTGGTACGTGGTGCTCGCCTAGCGCAGGATGCGGGTGTTGCTCTTGAAGAAATCGAAACCGTATCTAGAAACCTTGCAGATTTGATCCAGAACATCTCTAACGCTGCTCGTCAGCAGGCATCATCTGCAGGTCATATCTCAAATACGATGAACGTAATTCAAGAAATTACCTCGCAAACATCGGCTGGTACAACAGCAACTGCTAAGTCCATCGGGAACTTAGCAGAGATGGCGACGAAACTTCGTGAATCGGTTGCCGGCTTTAAGCTACCTGAATCTAACGTTTAGTTAGCTGATGAATGAAGCACCTGTCCATGGTTGGTCTTTAAGGGCTTTACCTGAAATGACGGAACAGCAGTTTTCTTTATGGAGAGAACTGCTGGAAGCTCGCACCGGAATTTTTGTAGCAGAACATCGGAAATCATTTTTACAATCTAGCCTAATGCAGCGTATGCGTGAAGTTGGCGTGAGTGATTACCAAAGATATTACGATCAAGTTGTTCATGAACCTATGGGTAAAATTGAATGGGCAAAATTGGTCGATAGCTTAACAGTACAAGAAACACGTTTTTTTCGTGATCCTGAAGCATTTGACTATGTGGCAAAATTTATTGCCAGCCATCAAAAGCAATATACGAAAAAAACACCACTTGATATTTGGAGTGTGGGCTGTTCAAGCGGTGAAGAGGTTTATAGTCTGGCCATGGTTGCAAATGAAATATTGCGATCATTCACAGACGAGCCAAGCTTTTTAGTGACGGGAACAGATATCAGTATTCCTGTTTTAAGTAAGGCTAGAAAAGCAGAATTCGATTCGCGTCGTTTGCAAGCAATGTCAGAACATTATGTTAAACATTACTTTGAGCAACAAAAAAACGATATTTATACGATTACGGATTCATTGAAAAGAAAAACCTGTTTTGCACAGGTGAATATTTTGCAATTAGATCAAGTGGCAAAAACCCCACGAGATATTATTTATTGTCAAAATGTTTTGATTTACTTTCGCCGCTGGCGTCGACAGGAAATATTGAACCATTTAGTGGATCGATTAGCACCTGGCGGACTGCTCTTGATTGGTATGGGAGAAATTGTGGATTGGGAACATGAGCAATTGGAATCCATCAAGGGTGAATCCATAACGGCATTTAGAAAGCGTGCATAATATTAGAATAATTGGATAGCGGAGCCACTATGGGCGGTCGCCATGATTACGTAGCCCTTGACTGGGTTAAAGGCGAAATCGAAGAAGTCTTGAAACAGGCGCAATATGAATTGGAGGCTTATGTAGAGTCACCAGACGATACTGCGCGCATGAAATTCTGTTTGACTTATTTACATCAAGTTCGCGGAACACTACAAATGGTAGAGTTCTACGGCGCAGCCATGCTCGCTGAAGAAATGGAAGGCGTGGCACAAGCCATGATTGATGATTCCATTAGCGATGCTGCGGAAGCCCGTGAAGTACTGATGCAGGCTATTCTGCAATTGCCTAATTACTTAGATCACATAAAGCTTGGTCATCGTGATCTACCTGTTGTACTGCTGCCAGTATTAAATGATTTGCGTGGCGCACGTGGCGAAAGTTTATTGTCTGAAACGTCTTTGTTTCAACCTAATATTAAAGATGCAGCGCCAATTAATGAGCAGCAGCGTCAGCAATTTTCAGATAAGCAGTTTGTCGACTTAGTAAGAAAACTGCGTCAAATGTATCAAGTGGCTTTACTGGGGTTATTAAAGGGTAAAGACGTTGAGCATAATACCGAATACCTTCAAAAAGTTACTGCGCGCTTAGCTAAGCTGTTAAATAAAACACCGGCAGGTGCTTTATGGTCTGTTGCAGCTGCGGCTTTAGAAGGCGTCACTAATAATGGTGTTGCACTTAACAGCGGTATAAAAGAACTATTAAAACGTTTAGAGCCAGAACTTAAAAAGCTTATCTCTAACGGCTCGGCATCGCTTGATAAAATTCCTGAAGACTTACTCAAAAACTTATTGTTTTACGTTGCTAAGTCTGAGGTGAATACCCCAAGAATTGAAGCGGTTAGAAAAGAGTTTGATCTTTATGATGCATTGCCAACCAGCACAGAAGTAGATGCAGAACGTGACGCATTAAGCGGCCCTGATCAAAACACTATGGGCAGCGTTGCGGTTGCTTTAATCGAAGAAATTACAAGCCTTAAAGAAACCTTAGATGTTTTAGTTCAAGGTAAAGGAGCTGACGCCAGTCAGTTAGAAGGATTGTTGCCAGGCTTCAAGCAAATCGGCGATACCATGGGCATGCTTGGCTTGGGTACCCCAAGAAAAGTTATTCTTGAGCAGTATGCCGCTTTAGATGATTTTGTATCTTCACAAAAGTCTGCCAATAATACCGAGTTAATGGACATTGCAGGTGCCCTGCTTTACGTCGAAGCATCATTGGTGGGTTTGAGTGATCGCTTTGGTGGTGGTGAGGAAATTGCTGCTCCTGAAGTTATTCAGTTAAATGATGCTCAGCAGGTAGTTTTAAAAGAATCGAAAAATCTGGTTGAACAGATTAAAGATAAGATTGTTGAGTATATAAAAAATACCGAATTGTCTTTATTGGGAGAAGCAGCCGATTTATTAATGAATCTGCGCGGAACATTAATTATGGTTCCGCAAGTAGAGGCGGCGGATATTGCACGCTCTTGTTCAAATATTTTACAGAAGCATGTGGACTCTCAAGATAAACCTGCTGACTTATTAATGCACGCGTTAGCCGAAGCATTAAGTGGTATTGAATATTTCTTAGAACGTTTAGAAGAAAACTCTCAATCTGTTGATGTTGGTATTTTGGCTCGCTCTAGAGAAGCTATACTGCCGTATCTAACAGCCAATGACCTCTCTCCAGAAGATGGTGTATTGACTTCAGAAGCGTTTGAAGAAGATGACTTGATCGAAGTCGACTTTGGAACAGAAGATTTTCAACAAGAGAACTCTAATGAAGAAATTTCATTGGATGTCGATGTTGCTGCGCAAGAAGATTCTTTTGTTAATGAAGAACTTAATGTTAATGATGGTGTTGAGCTTGATGAAGTTGACGGACTAGAGCTGGCGGTATCAGATGATACTGAAGAATTACCAGTTATTGAGCTTGACGATATTGAGATAGAAGAAAGCGCTGAGCTAGATCCGCTTGAAGTGGAGGCGCAAGAAGCCAAAGAGTTAAATACACAGTTAAGCGATTCGTTAGCAGAAATCTCTGAATTACCAGTAATGGATGTTGAGAATGATGCAGAGATCGCATTAGACGAAGCCCTTACGCTCGATAGCTTAGAAACTGAAACTCTCCCTGAAGAAGTGACAGAGCAGGTTTCGACCTCAGAGTTTGAATTAGACGATGAAGATGATGACTTAATTGATGATGAAATCATTGAGATCTTTTTAGAAGAAGCTGAAGAAGTTCTTGAGACCATCGAAGAGTTTTGGCCAATCTATAAAGCTAATCAAAGTGATGAAGAAGCATTAACCACTACTCGACGTGCATTCCATACCTTAAAAGGTAGTGGTCGTATGGTAAGTGCTGAAGACATTGGTGAAACGGCTTGGTCTATCGAGAACATGTTTAACCGCATGATCGATAATACGATTGCTGTAAATCAAAATTTCATTGATATTGTTGACTATACAGTTGTACAAATTCCAACTTTGATTGATGCATTTAAGAATCGTAAAGCATGCTCGGTTAATGTTGCGGCAATCCAAGAATATGCACATGCTCTTTCTAAGGGCGAGGCAGTAGAAGCTTGGGCAGGATCAGAGTCAGAATCTATTGCGGAAGCGGAAGAAGCGGAATCAGAGCAAGAAGTAGAATTGGTTTTGGAAGATGAGGAGGTTGCTGAGCAACAAACTCAATCTAGCGATGACAGTATTATCGATGAGGCGTTATTAGAAGTTTTTAGTCAAGAACTGGAAACACATCTAGAAGTTGTACAAAACTTTATCGAAACGGCTCAGCAAGAAAATTACACCACACCTATTAGTGACGAACTACAACGTGCTTTTCATACATTGAAAGGCAGCGCGCATATGGCGCATATAGAGAATATTGCAGATGTTGCCGCGGTTCTTGAAAATTTCACCCGTGATTTATGCGCTTACCATGTTGATACAACCGCCGAAATCGTGCACTTATTTATTCGCGGAAAAGATCTGATAGATGATGGGCATCAGCAATTAAATAATCAAGATATGGAACCCATAGCGGGCAGCCAAGATCTTGCAGCGGATGTTAAGCGCTTAACCGGTCAATTGGTGCAAAATTTTCACCAAAGTTTAGGTACCAGTGCCAATCAGAATATTGATCCCCAGGTATTAACGATATTTTTGTCGGAAGGCATGGATATCTTAACGGATGCCGAAAGTTTATTGGAGCGCTGGGAAACCGAATCTGAAAATTACGAATTTTTAGAAACCATCATTGATGAAATTGAGACCTTGGAAAAAGGCGCTCAGATGGCAGAGCTTCTGCCAATTGTTGCCTTGTGCGAAGCCTTAATTATTGCTTATAACAAGATCATGTCAGCGGGTTTGCCTGCCGACCATGAAATAGTAGAAGATATTAAGCTGGGTCATGAAGGCCTGCTTAATATGATGGATATGGTGGCCGCGAGTCAGGCATTATTACCAGAGAATGAGTTGATTTCTCGCTTAGGCGGCACCCCTGTTCAAGCTAAAATTTCGGTAGCTAAAGAAAATAATACCAATGCTGAACAAGCAGAAGCGTTGGTGATCCCTGAATCAATTGATGCTGCAGAAGAGTTTGCCCAAAGCGATATTGATCCTGAGCTACTGGAAATTTTCTTAGAAGAAGCAGAAGAGTTAGTGGATTCTATTAGTACCTCTTTAGATAAGTGGGAAGGGGATCGCGATAATCTATTAGAAGTGGCAGAGCTTCAGCGTGATTTACACACCTTTAAAGGTGGTGCACGCATGTCAGAAATTAATGCGGTCGGTGACCTTGCTCATGAGTTAGAAGACTTGTATGAAGGTCTTAGCTTAGGAAAATTATCCGCCAACAATCAATTGTTTGAGTTGTTGCATATCTGTCATGACCGCTTAAGCGATATGGTTCAAAGCTTGAAACAGGGCGGGTCAATAAAAGCAGCCCCTGAGCTTATTACAGCCATTCAGTTATACATTGCTGGTGAATCTCTAGATTTACCTCAGCAAACTCCGGTGAATACCGATTCAGTGGCAAGTAAAACGGATGAAGCGGAATCTGATTCAGAAGAAATTACTTTGTCTGTGCCTGAGGTGGCAGCGGATGAGCCAGAATCCATAACCGTTGAGCAAATGGCAATTGAAGCCGATGCTGAAATTGTTGAAATATTTATGGAAGAAGCTGAAGAGCTAATGGAAGAGTTAGATACTCACATCCAAGCTTGGCAGGCCGAACCAGAAAATCCAGAGCACAACGAAGCCATTCAACGTGTGTTACACACAGTAAAAGGCGGCGCACGCATAAGTGGCCTAAGTGACATCGGCGATCTCGCCCATGACATGGAAACAGAGTTAAATAATCGTCTTGTGAATAATGAGCAAGGGGATGAGGCACTCTTCCAGTTACTGCATTCACAATATGATGTGATCATGGCTCGAGTGGACAGTGTTCAATTGTGGTTACGAGAAGGTGCCCAAGGGCCAATTCTCTCTCAAACCGTTGCACCTGTTAACACTGAAGCTCAAGCATTGTCATCGGCGTCTGAGAAAGCAGAAGGCAGTGATGACGAAGAAGTGGCGTTGGAAGATGCGACTAATGTAGTGCCGTTACATCGCAAGCCAGAGCAAACAGTTAAAGCGAAAAAAGAAGAAGACAAGCAACAAGCGAAGCGCGCTGGCCCACAAGAAATGATCAAGGTGCCAGCCGATCTATTAGATGGATTGGTTAACCTGGCTGGTGAGACATCTATTAGCCGCGGCCGTTTAGAAAACCAAGTGACAGACTTTGGTTATTCACTTGAAGATATGGACGCCACGCTGGATCGCCTTCGAGATCAGCTGCGTCGTTTGGATATGGAAACGGAAGCACAAGTGCTGTTCCGTCGTGAGCAACAAGGTCCAGATTATGAAGACTTTGATCCACTGGAAATGGACCGCTACAGTCAGTTGCAGCAGTTATCTCGTTCTCTTGTGGAATCTGCATCGGATTTAATGGATATCAAATCCACGTTGCTGGATAAAACCCGTGACGCTGAAACCCTTTTGCTTCAACAGTCTCGTGTTAATACCGAACTGCAAGAAGGTTTGATGAAAACTCGCATGGTACCGTTTGCCCGAATGGTGCCTCGTCTGCGCCGTATCGTGCGTCAGGTGAGTTCTGAATTAAACAAACAAGTAGACCTGCAAGTTAACAATGCCGACGGTGAAATGGATAGAAGCGTATTAGAGCGCTTAATTTCTCCGTTAGAGCATATGCTACGTAACGCGGTGGATCACGGTTTAGAAAGCGCTGAAGGTCGTATCGCTGCAGGCAAGCCTGAAGTGGGTAGCATTCGTTTAGATTTATCTCGTGACGGCAGTGATGTGGTATTACGACTACAAGATGATGGTGCCGGTGTTAACTTAGAAAAAGTGAGAGCCAAAGCCGTTGAGCGTGGCCTGTTAGAAAAAGGCTCACAAATCCCTGATCAAGAAGTACTGCAATTTATTTTACAAGCAGGCTTTAGTACCGCTGAGCAAGTGACGCAAATCTCTGGCCGCGGCGTGGGCATGGATGTTGTGAACAGCGAGATTAAACAGGTGGGTGGCACGGTTGTGATTAACTCACAGCCTGGTCAAGGCACAGAATTTGTTATTCGTTTACCATTTACGGTATCGGTTAACCGAGCCTTAATGACAAAAGTGGGTGACGCTTTATTCGCAATCCCGCTTAACAGTATTGAAGGTATTGTGCGTGTTAGCACGAATAATTTACGTGAATTGTATAAACAAGAACGTCCTGTTTATCACTACGCTGGCCGTGAATACCAATTAGAGTACTTAGGACACTTGTTACGTGACGAAAACCAAGCAAAACTGCCTGATTCCAATGTACCTATGCCGGTTGTATTGGTGCGCGGTGCTCAACCTGCAGCGATTCAAGTGGATACCTTAATGGGTTCTCGTGAAATTGTTGTAAAAGCGTTAGGGCCTCAATTCAACTCAGTGGTAGGTGTGTCTGGTGGCACCATACTGGGTGACGGTAGCGTTGTAATCATTCTTGATTTACCAAATATGATGCGTCATGTGAACAGCTTAGAATACAAGCAGCACATGGAAATTGAGCATCAAGCAGAAGCTCAGTTGGCAGCGCCAGTGGAAGACTCCGTTGTTTCAGTATTGGTAGTGGATGACTCGGTAACAGTACGAAAAGTGACGACTCGTCTGTTAGAACGTCAAGGGTATGAAGTACGCACCGCCAAAGACGGTGTAGACGCCATGGCCACGTTGCAAGATTACCGACCAGATGTCGTGTTGTTAGATATCGAAATGCCTCGTATGGATGGTTTTGAAGTGGCGACACAAATGCGTCACAGCTCTCAACTAAAAGATATTCCAATTATTATGATTACGTCACGTACCGGTGAAAAACACAAAGAACGTGCAATGGCCATTGGTGTAACGGATTACATGGGTAAACCCTTCCAAGAGGATAAATTGTTAGGGGCCATCTCTCAGCTTACGGAACCTGCTTAGTGTCAGAATTTAGGCCAATTAAACTGGCCGTTGTTGCAGAGAATTCTCTGCAGCAACACCGATTAAGAAGTGCAATTGAAGATTTTGGTTGTGAAGTGGTTTCATTAAGCCCCCAAACTTTAGAGTTAAAAGGCTTTGATAATGATGTGTCTGCATGGCTGGTTGATTTAAGAGATGATGATGCGTTACTGGATGCATTTTTAGAATTAGATCAACCGATTTTGTTAGGTTTTGAGTCAGCCCCAAGTAAACAGGATCGTGGCTACCCGAAGTGGGAAAAAAACCTTTACGCAAAAATTAAACAATTATTGGGCAGTGATTTAATTCAAGCTCAAACCAGTTTAAAAGCCATTGAAGAACAAGCGCAAAACAAACCTGCACAAGCTTTAACCTTGCCTGCAAATATACAAGCGCTTAAAGAAGGCGAACACGCCAAGCATGTCTGGGTGATTGGCAGCTCATTAGGCGGCCCTGAAGCGGTTAAAGAGTTTTTAGATGCATTGCCTAAGGGTTTACCTGTTGCATTTATTTACGGCCAGCATATAGATGCTCAGTTTGTACCTGTGTTAGCTCAAGTGCTTGCTCGACATGCCCACTTTAAATTATCTGTGGCACAGGGCGGAGACTCACTAAGAGCGGGAGAAGTATTGATTGTCCCTGCTGATCGGGAGGCAAAGTTTAGCGAAGACGGGGTATTAAGGTTATTACCCACGCCTTGGCCGGGGCCATATGGGCCGTCTGTGGATCAATTAATACTGAATACACATGCAGTGTTTCCTAATGCGGGTGTTCTATTGTTTAGCGGAATGGGCAATGACGGGGCAGAAGCCGTTCAGTCTCTCAAAGAATTTAATGTGCCTGTTTGGGCGCAAAGCAGTGAAACGTGTGCAAGCAGTGCTATGCCAGATGCTTGCCGTGAAACCGGTGCGGTAGAGTTTACAGGTTCGCCACAAGAAATGGCGAAGCGTTTGGTAGAATCTATTCAGCAGCTTGAAGCACAAGTAAATTAACAATTATATTAACTAAAACCAAATTAAGGTCTTTAAGAATCCACAAAGGCTAGGTAGATACCATGCAAGAGTTAAGCAACCCAACACCCAAAAATGAAGTACTGCCTTGCCTGCTGATTCCCATTCAAGGCGGTAGAATGGTTTTACCTAACGTGACCGTTGCTGAGCTGATTCCATTTCAAAAGCCAGTCGAAATAGCCAATACCCCTGAGTGGATAATGGGCGAAATAGAATGGCGTGGGACCATGATTCCTGTGATTTCTTATGAGGAGTTCAGTGGCTTTAAAAAAGGCCCGGCAGGTCAAGATTTACGTGTGGCTGTGGTGAACTCTCCAAATGGTGAGCAAGGCAAAATGCGATTCTTTGGCATGCTAACTCAGGGTATTCCAAGCTTAATAAAATTAGAAGAAGCGGCCATCAAAGAAAATCAAAATACGGTTCTGCAAAAAGGACAAAAAATGGCGGTCACTTTAGAAACGGGTCATGCCACCATTCCAGATTTGGATATGCTGGAATCGGCCATTCTTAAAACGATTTAAAATAGCGAACAATTAAAAAAACCGAATGGTAAAGCATTCGGTTTTTTTATGCCTGCGGGAAATTCAAGTGTTCAGTTTTAAAAGTCGCCCCATTGGCTTTGAAGTATGGTGATAGCCGTTAACGCGGCGGTTTCTGTTCTTAACACTCTAGGCCCTATTAGTTTTGCTTGAAAGTCATGTTGACAGGCTAGCTGAATTTCATCCTGGCTTAAGCCGCCTTCAGGGCCAACCGCAATGGCAGTGCTATGAATAGCATCCGCCTGTGTGGCTTGGGCATTTCCTCTCGGGTCTAGCACCCATTTTAAGTCTGCACTAATAGTACTGAACCAGTCATCTATCTTTTTAGCTGGGTGAAGTGTTGGAATGATGTTTCGGCCTGACTGTTCGCAGGCACTGATAATAATACCCTGCCACTGTTTGTGTTTTTTCTCTAGCCGTTCTGCATTTAGCTTTACATCACAGTGCTCTGTCCATAAAGGGGTAATGTCAGTGATACCCAGTTCCACCGCCTTTTGAATGGTAAATTCCATTTTATCTCCCTTAGACAAGGCTTGGCCCAAGTGAATCGAAAGCGGGGATTCATTCCCTGTAATGACTTTCGTGAGAACATTAACAGTGACCCGTTTACGTTCGCTGTGTTGAATGTTGGCGGTGTAATGAAAATTCCCTTGGCCATTAAATAAAATTAACTGGCGACCAGCGGCCATTCGCAATACTTTGCCCACATGATTGGCAGCTTGTTCATCCAAATCAATCGTCGTATTTTCTGCTAAGGCTTGTGGAGTATAAATTCGAGGGATTCGCATATGAAAGCTTGTCATGTATAGATAACCAAGATCATAATATCAGCAAATAAAAAGGATACCAAAGCATGCTTTGCTTTTTAAAGGATGAATATGAAAGTACTAATTGTATTATTCGCTTGTAGCTTATCGTTGGTGAGTTCTGCACAAGTTTACAAATGGGTAGATAAACATGGGAGAGTTCACTATGGCGATCAGCAAGTCGGTGATTTTAAGCCTCATGATTTTAAAGATAAAATAAACTCATATAGATCCGTTACTTATCAAAATAGTGACATTTACCATGATGATAAGGTGGTGATTTATACAAAACCAACATGCCCATACTGTATAAAGGCTCTAAGCTTTTTTAAGAAAAATAAGATTAAATACAAAGAATACGATATCACAAACAGTAACTATGCAATGCGAAAGTACGAACGCTTAAAGGCAACGGGCGTTCCCGTTACATTTATTGGAAAAAATCGCATTAATGGCTTTAGTTTGGCGCGTTTCGAAAGGGAATTTGCTGATTTTTGATACTGGCGATAGGTCAGTTCTTAAAGCTAAAATAAAATGCTCGGAATCTAACGAGCATTTTATTTCAAGCGTTTACGATCACCTATTATGACTTCCATCACAAAATGGTGCGCTTTCGGTGTCTTTACAAGCACATAAAAAACGACTTTCTGTTTTTTCAGCGGTAAACATTTTTGGAGTATAGGGCGTACCTGAATGACTGCCATCACAAAATGGCTGTTTTTCACTGCGGCCGCATTCGCACCAGAAGTACGATTGCCCTTCTACTAGATCGACTCTAATGGGTTGACGCATATCTACACTCCAAAGTTAGCTATTGATAGTTTAGCTGGTTAATTACCAAAGGCCCAAATTGTTCCAGACATTTAAGCAAGGTTCTGCCTGGTTAAGGGTGTAAAAGTGTAAACCAGGAACATCGTTCTCTACCAAGTCTTCACACATTTGTGTAATGACCTCTTCTCCAAACTTCATGATGCTTTCTGAATCATCCCCATAGGCTTCTAGCTGCTTGCGAATCCAGCGTGGGATTTCAGCGCCGCACGCATCAGAAAAGCGCGCTAACTTGGTGTAGTTTGTGATGGGCATGATACCGGGGATGATTGGAATCTCGATGCCCATTTCTTGGCAGCGATCCACATAATAAAAATAGCTGTCAGGGTTGAAAAAGTATTGAGTAATGGCAGTAGTGGCGCCCGCATCAACTTTGCGTTTGAAGTTGATTAAATCGTTTTCAAAGTTTGTGGCTTGTGGGTGCATTTCAGGGTACGCCGCCACTTCTAATTCAAAGCGATCGCCGTGTTCAGCTTTAATCAATTCCACAAGTTCGTTTGCGTATTTCAGTTCACCTGCACTAGCAGCCATGCCAGAAGGTAAGTCACCACGAAGTGCAACAATGCGTTTGATGTCATTGTCGGCGTAGTGCTGAAGCAGTTGTTTAATGTTGTCTTTGCTTTCCCCTACACATGATAAATGGGGTGCGGCATCAATGCCTTTGCTATTCATGCCGGTAACAATATCAATAGTATTGTCACGGGTTGAACCACCGGCACCGTAAGTGACAGAGAAAAAGTCTGGATTAAGCTCTGCTAGCTGGTCACGGGTGTTATAAAGTTTACGCGTGCCTTCTTCAGTTTTGGTGGGGAAGAATTCAAAACTTAATCGAAAATTGTCCATGGGTATCTCAGGTGTAATAGTGATCTTAATGCAAGTTAAAGGCTATTTAGTTGCAATAGAAAGTAAAAAATAATCAAAGAAATGAAGCATGACGCTTCATTTCTTTGTATCGATATATGCTTAACGCGAATCGATTTAGTACTTGTAGCTTTCTGGCTTGTATGGGCCGTCAACATCAACATTGATGTAGTCAGCTTGAGTTTTGGTTAGCTGTGTAATTACGCCACCAAAACCTTCAACCATGTCTTTCGCTACTTCTTCATCTAATTTCTTAGGCAGTACTTTCACGTAGATGCTTTCTTTTTTCTCAGCTTCCATCATGTCTGCGAACTTACGCTCGTATAAGTAGATTTGAGCTAATACTTGGTTAGCGAAAGAACCATCCATGATACGGCTTGGGTGACCAGTCGCATTACCAAGGTTCACCAAACGGCCTTCAGATAATAGGATCAAGTGATCGTTATCAGCTTTGTTGCGGTAAACCTTATGTACTTGTGGTTTAACTTCGTCCCACTCCCAGTTTTCACGCATGAACGCAGTATCGATTTCGTTATCGAAGTGACCAATGTTACAAACAACCGCGCCAGACTTAAGAGACTGAAGCATGTTCTTGTCACAAACGTCAGCGTTACCAGTAGTGGTTACGATTAGGTCAGTTTTTGCTAGAAGCTCTTTGTTAATGCCTTCTAAGGTGCCAGTGTTAACACCGTCGATGAATGGAGACACAACTTCAAAGCCGTCCATGCAGGCTTGCATTGCACAGATAGGGTCGATCTCTGTTACTTTAACGATCATGCCTTCTTGAGCAAGAGAGGCGGCAGAACCTTTACCTACGTCACCGTAACCAACAACAAGGGCTTTTTTACCAGAAAGAAGGTGGTCAGTACCACGCTTGATGGCGTCATTCAAAGAATGACGGCAGCCGTATTTGTTGTCGTTTTTCGATTTAGTAACCGCATCGTTTACGTTGATGGCAGGTACTTTAAGTTCGCCTTTTTCCATCATTTCTAATAGACGGTGAACACCAGTAGTGGTTTCTTCAGAAATACCGTGAATGTCTTTTAGAAGCTCAGGGTATTTGTTGTGAACCATTTCTGTAAGATCGCCACCATCATCAAGAATCATGTTGGCATCCCAAACATCAGAACCGTCTTTGTTAGAAAGAATGGTTTGCTCGATGCACCATAGGAATTCTTCTTCGGTTTCGCCTTTCCAAGCGAATACTGGAATACCAGCAGCGGCGATGGCCGCAGCAGCGTGATCCTGTGTAGAGAAAATGTTACATGAAGACCAGCGAACGTCAGCACCTAGGTCTACTAATGTTTCAATTAAAACCGCTGTTTGGATCGTCATGTGGATGCAACCCATGATTTTTGCATCTTTTAACGGCTGACTTGCTTTGTACTTACGACGCAGTGCCATTAGTGCTGGCATTTCGCCTTCAGCAATTTGAATTTCTTTACGGCCCCATGCCGCATCCGCTTCGAATGCTTCTGGAGTTTTTGCCGCTACTTGATAATCAGTAAAGTTCATTTGTTTTTCCTATCGCCAACATGGCGTTTAAAATTTGTTTAAATGTAATTGGCTTATAGCTTAGCTGCTGCTTTTAAAGCATCAACTTTGTCTGTACGTTCCCATGTAAAGGCGGTAAACGTTTTCGATTTCTTTTCGCCTAATTCTTCGTATTCGTAGGTTGCTTCAAATGGCTCACGACCAAAGTGTCCGTATGCAGCTGTAATTTGATACATAGGGTTTAACAACTCTAGCTGGCTTTGAATGGCGTATGGGCGAAGGTCAAATACTTCACGAATCACTTTAGCTAATTCGATATCCGTTAATTTGCCAGTGCCAAATGTATTTACAGAAACCGATGTAGGTTCCGCAACACCAATGGCGTAAGACACTTGTACTTCACAACGATCAGCTAAACCGGCGGCTACAATGTTTTTAGCAACATAGCGGCCATAGTAAGCAGCTGAACGGTCTACCTTTGAAGGGTCTTTACCAGAGAATGCACCACCACCATGACGAGCCATGCCGCCATAAGTATCTACGATGATTTTACGTCCTGTTAGTCCGGCGTCACCCACTGGACCACCAATTACAAACTTACCTGTTGGGTTAATGTGGTAAAGGGTGTCAGACGTTAACCATTCAGCAGGGATAACTGGTTTGATAATGTGTTCGATGACTTGCGCTCGAAGATCTTCCAAGCTGATGTCAGGGTTGTGCTGTGTGGATAATACAACCGCGTCTACTTTAGGTTGGTCGCCTTCATAGTTAATAGTCACCTGAGATTTAGCATCAGGGCGTAGCCAAGGAAGTGTTCCATTGCGGCGTAGTTCAGACTGGCGTTGTACCAACAAATGCGCGTAATAAACCGGAGCAGGCATTAGGTTAGGTGTTTCGTTTGTAGCGTAACCAAACATTAAACCTTGGTCACCAGCGCCTTGATCTTCAGGCTTGGCACGGTCAACACCTTGGTTAATCTCAACAGACTGTTTACCTATGCCGTTTAGTACTGCACAAGTTGCACCATCAAAACCCACGTCAGAACTGTTGTAGCCGATGCCTGTAATCACATCACGCACGATGTCTTCAAGGTCAACATAACAAGATGTGGTTACTTCGCCTGCAACCACGGCCATACCTGTTTTAACCAATGTTTCTACTGCAACACGTGCATATGGATCGCGAGCAATTATGGCATCCAGTACCGCATCCGAAATTTGATCAGCAACTTTATCCGGATGGCCTTCGGTTACAGATTCCGAAGTGAAAATTGAATATTCACTCATTGTTATTCACCTTGTGTAATAAATTTATATTTCTGAAATTATTTTTTGGCTATTTGTTTT
>CAJXIT010000032.1 GCA_913054055.1 uncultured Thalassolituus sp. | reverse complement strand
GATCGTCTTGCGCTGCGGTTAACATCTCTTTCACAGAATCGTTTAAGTAAATTATGTTCAATTCAGCGTCTGCCATCATAACGTTGGCTTGACATACGTCTAACGCTTGGCGTGTGCGCGCGTTATCCGCAGATACTTTTTCTTCTTCTGCTAATTTAGCCAATTCTGCCGTCATGTCTTCCCACTCGACAACTGTGCCTAATCGTGTGCCTGATTGAGAGGAAATTGGGTTAGCGATGAGATTAAATGTGCGTGAACCCACTGTGATACGAGTGTTGTAGGTTTCCGAAAGCGCTCCCACCATGCCACGCTGATGAGCTGGGTTTTTATGGAACTGATCAATATTTTTACCCACTAGATTTTCAGCAGAGAATGTAGGTAACACCGCCTTAAGATCTGTTTCAGCGGTTTTCATCATTTCTTGAACGCTTTCATTCATATAACGGATATTGAAATCGTTATCCGCCACCATTACGTTTGCATTACATACAGATAAAGCCTCTAGCAACATTTCACTATTAGTATCAACGGTTTCTGATTCACCGGAATTCGTCATACTCTTAACTGATTTGCTTAGGTTACCCATGGCATAAATTAAATGTGAAATTTCATCTTTACCTTGTATTTTAGGTTGAAATGAAAAGTCACCATTTGCCGTTGCATTCGCACTCTTAATGGCATTATTTAAATTTAAAATCACACGATGGCCTATTAGCCAGCTACCTATTGCCCCAACCACACACAGTAAAGTGATCACCAGCATAATATTGCCAGCTACCCCTGAAGGTAAAACCATATAGCCATATAACAAACCAAGAATTGGTAATACCCATAGCATTACCATTTTATTCTGGAGACTGATTTTATTTAAAATATCCATTCCCTAGCCTATCAATCAAAAGTTAAAAACTGTTCAAGTTTTAATAAGATCACCATATGTTTATTTACAGTAACCAGTCCCTTAATAAATCGTGCGTTTTGGTTATCACCAAAACCCGTTCTTTTAATATCATCTATGGGAACGTCATACACATCACTTATTGCATCCACAATAATCCCCATGATTCTGGACCCTTTTTCAAATTCGATTTTTAAAACAATGACAACGGTTTCAGGGCCGTACTCAGGTTTGGTTAATTCAAACCTGCCGCGAAGATCCATAATAGGGACAATGGTTCCCCTTAAATTGATCACGCCTTTGATGTAGTCAGGACTATTGGGGACAGGTGTTGCGGATTCCCAGCCTCGGATTTCTTGGACTGCCAGAATGTCTACACCATATTCTTCTTCCTCCATAATGAAGGTTAAATACTGCTCGGTGCTGACGGCTTCTGCTTCAGTGATATTGTCTTCTGATTCAAGCTCTTCTACTGTACTCATTTCACACTTCCATTATGCCGCTTTGTGAGCACTATCAATTTGTTTAATGGATGTACCAGACATTTTTGATAAACCACTTACATCTACAATTAAGGCAACGGTGCCATCACCTAAAATAGTAGCGCCTGAAATGCCTTCAACTTTTTTGAAGTTTTCTTCTAGGCTTTTGATCACCACTTGTTGTTGACCTAATAGCTCGTCAACGACAACGCCTACTTTCTCACCATCTGTTTCTACCACCACAACGATATTATCGTCTGCCGGCGGCTCATCTTTATTAACCGAAAATATTTCATGCAACTGAACAATCGGTACATACTCGTCTCGCAGCTGAAGTACATCACTGTGTCCACCCACATTATTAATGGCGGTGTCATCCATTTGAATAGACTCGACAATGCTGACCAATGGGAATATGAAAATTTCCTCGCCAACTTTCACTAACTGTCCATCTAAAATGGCCAGCGTCAGTGGTAAACGAATAACAAATCGTGAACCTTTTCCAGTTTCAGAGCTCACTTCTATGGAACCATTAAGGGATGCGATGTTTCGGCGGACAACGTCCATACCTACACCTCGACCAGATAAATCACTGACGGCATCTGCAGTTGAGAACCCTGGTTGAAATATAAGATCAAAAATTTGCTCATCGGCTAACGTGGTGCTTTCATCAATCAATCCATTTTCAATGGCTTTTTGTTGTATGCGTTCTTTATTTAAACCTGCACCATCATCTTTAATTTCAATAACGATATTGCCGCTTTGATGAAAAGCATTTAATTCAACCGTGCCGGTTTCAGGCTTCCCTGCGGCAATTCGCACATCTGGCATTTCAATGCCATGGTCAATCGAATTTCGAATAAGGTGAACCATAGGGTCACCAATTTTTTCCATCACTGTTTTATCAAGTTCAGTGTTTTCACCTGATAAAACTAAATCGATTTTTTTATCCAGTGTTCGACTAACATCTCTGACTAACCTTGGAAAACGACTAAAGACAAAACTAATGGGCATCATGCGAATTTTCATGACACTTTCTTGTAGCTCACGGGTATTATGCTCTAACTGAGCAAGCCCCTCTTGTAGCCTTTGTACACGTGTAATATCAAAATTTTGCCCTAGTTGACCCAACATAGACTGGGTGATCACGAGCTCACCAACCATATTGATTAAGCTATCTACCTTATCAATGCTGACACGAATCGAAGAGCTTTCAGGGGTTGAGGCTTTGGCTTTGGCTTTGGCTTTTGCGGGTTCTTTTTCTGCAGTATTTTCTACAGGTGCTTTATCTGCCGCAGGCTCTGGGGCGATACTTTCGACTTCACTGCTCACGGCTTGAGCGATAGGTTCTTCTATTTGTTCTGAGGCCTGTTCTTCAATAGTAGAATCTGACAAATCAAATTCTGTAATCACGACCTCAGCATCATCAATTACCCATTCAAAAACCTCATCAATTTCACTGCGATCAATGGCTTTATTTATGGTGATGTCCCAGGCTAAATAACAATGCTCTGGATTCATGGCTGTTAAACTAGGTAAGCGCTCTAGATTTGCACTGACTTCAATACAATCATCACTGACTTCAGCCAATTGACGAAACATTCTAGTGGGTTCATTACCTGTTTGTAGCAAGGTCTCTTCAGGCACAAAGTGAATTTTATAGCCTTTACCCCCTCCCTCATTAGCAATAGGTTCAGCGGTATTATCTTCTGAATTCACTTCACCAACAGATTCTGATGACGCTGATTCACCATTTAAAATGGCTTCAAATTGTGATTTTAAATCCGTTGCTTGTGTTAAATCTGGATCATCTCCAGCTTGTAAATCCTGTAAAAGCGAACGAATACAATCCACACTCACCAGAAGCAAATCCATTATGGATTGATTCATGGCTCGATCGCCGCTTCGCACTTCATCTAATAATGTTTCTACAACATGCGTAAATTCTGCAACTTGGTTAAATCCAAACGTTCCTGACCCACCTTTTATAGAGTGCGCAGCACGAAAAATAGTATTAATGACCTCATCATCAGGCGCTTCGACATCCATTTCGAGCAAACCCTGCTCCATGGCGTCTAACCCTTCATAGCTTTCTTCATAAAAAACTTGATGAAACTGACTGAGATCGATACTCATAATTGGCTATCCCAAAACTTTTTTAATCGTGGTGAGAAGCTGGTCTGGATTAAATGGCTTTACAATCCAACCCGTTGCGCCAGCACTTTTACCTTCCATTTTTTTGTCTCCCGCCGATTCGGTGGTCAACATTAAAATAGGGGTGAACTTATAGGTGCCTAATTGACGCAGGTTCTTACACAAGGTTATGCCATCCATATTCGGCATATTGACGTCACTCAAAACCAAGTCAACTGATTGCCCTTGTGCAAGTTTCAAAGCTTCAACACCGTCACTGGCTTCAATCACATCATGACCAGCCCCTTTCAGCGTAAAGCTCACCATTTGTCTCATGGAAGCCGAATCATCGACCGCAAGTATTTTTGCCATTTATGAGTCTCCCTGAACTAATGACTATTGATAGCAATGTGAGAATGAACACCTAACAATTTAGCCGTATTTAATAACGACTCAGATGGTTCCTTCCATAAGATATGGCGGCCATCGTTTGTTAGGGCTTGATGAAAGTTAACGAGAAGTTGCAGGGCTGAGGTGTCAATTTGCTCGACTTTAGAGCCGTCAATTTCGACATCATGGCCTGATTGAAGTAGCGTTTCCATTTGGGCATGCAGCTCCTCTGCTCGGATAATGGTGCACTTTGCACCTAAATCCAGTTGTTCCGTATCCATGTACTTATGCCTAATAGCGTATTTAATTCTAAGATTAGACGCTTCTAAACAGCTTTCTAGTGAATTGTATAATTTAATTTTTTAATGAATTTGGGTTATGAAGAGGAGGGGATAACAAACAAGTGTTTATAACAAAATCGCGTCTTAGAAAAATTAAGACACGATTTTTTGACCTTAAAAGAGAGTAACGACTGCTTAGCCTTATCTTGATAAAACTTTACTGACGGTTTTTAAAAGTTGATCTGGATTAAATGGTTTAACTATCCAGCCAGTTGCACCGGCCTCTTTTCCTGCGGATTTTTGATCCATCCCTGACTCGGTTGTCAGCATCAGGACAGGAGTAAACTTATAATTAGGAAGACTTCTTAGTTTCTTACATAATTCAATGCCGTTCATTTGCGGCATATTGACATCGGTTAAGACTAAGTCGGTTGCTTGTTTTTGAGCAATGGCTAAAGCCGCGGCACCATTATCCGCTTCAACAATGGTGTGCCCCGCAGACTGCAAGGTAAAGGTCACCATTTTTTTCATAGAAGCAGAATCATCAACCACAAGTATTGTTGCCATTTTACACCTATTTAATTATTTCAATTCATTCATAGATATTTACATTCTAGACGGATAATTTCATATTTGAGAAAGAAAACCTTTCTTTGCATTATTTATCTTTCTGAAGATTTAAGCCTATGCAGCTGAGACCCTATCTCATCCAACATCTTCTGCATTTGTATGTTCTCTAATTTGACCGCTTGATCTTTTAACCGATCTTGAAGCTTTTCATAGCTTTTAAGTTTTTGATTTAAATCTCGATATATGCCTTTAGCGCGATCTAACTGAACCTGTAATTGCTGCAATTGCGCAGATTGCTTTGACATAGCATCGTTGATCTGTAGCATAAACGATTCAAATTGTTGTATTTCTAACCCTGTGACCCCTGTGCCCCCTTTCTGTTTAAAATTATTCTGATACTCAGCCTGATATTGGATAAGGGTATCTTGCTTCTCATTTTCAGAATCAATTTTCTGTTGTAATTGCCCCATATAAACTAAGGCTTCTTGCACCGCGTTTTTAGCAATTTGAATTAGTGGCTGAATACGCTTGGCTCGTTGTCGCGACATTTAATTAATTTTCATGATATTTAAACCAAGGTCACCGCTCATCACTGCGGCTGAGTTTGATTTTGCTGCTGGGCCTGATTTTGTCTTTGGGCGCCCATGGCTTCATTTATGATTAAATTCAAACCCCGTTCACTTTCTTCTAATGAATGAGATTCGTCTAATCCTTGCGCCAAAAATGACTTCATCACGGGTTGTAAACGTACTGCTAAATCTAACTCAGGATTGCTACCAGCACTGTAGGCCCCTACACTGATTAGGTCTTTGTTTTCTTGATATAAAGCGTACAAATACTTAAATGTTTGCGCAGCCTTTAACGTTTCAGGTGCCACAATTTGCGGCATGGCTCGGCTAATAGAGGCTTCGATATCGATGGCAGGGTATTGCCCTTCTTCAGCCAAACGACGACTCAGAACAACATGGCCATCCAATATGGCACGAGCAGAATCTGCAATAGGGTCTTGTAAATCATCCCCTTCGGTCAGCACTGTATAAAACGCGGTGATGGAGCCCCCACCAGGGGGACCATTACCTGTTCGTTCCACCAATTTAGGAATTTTTGCAAATACTGAAGGTGGGTAACCTTTGGTAGCAGGCGGCTCTCCAACGGCTAACGCTATTTCCCTTTGCGCCTGCCCATAACGAGTTAGGCTATCCATCAGTAATAAAACATTTTTTCCTTGATCACGAAAATATTCCGCGATGGCAGTACTTAAAGACGCTGCTCGCATGCGCATAATAGGACTGTCATCTGCTGGAGATGCCACCACAACAGCTCGCTTTAGGCCTTCTTCACCTAAAATATCTTGTATGAATTCTTGAACTTCGCGCCCCCTTTCCCCAACTAAACCCACTACGCATACATCTGCATCAGTAAATTTTGTCATCATGCCTAACAACACACTTTTACCCACACCCGAGCCTGCAAATAAACCAAGCCGCTGACCTCGGCCCACCGTTAATATTGAATTAATCGCGCGAATTCCCACGTTCATAGTGTCTCGAATGGGCGCACGCTGCATGGGGTTAATGATATTGCCTTCTAAATTCAACGTTTCATTGCTGACAATATCACCTAGCCCATCTAAAGGTTGCCCAGCGCCGTTTAAGACTCTACCAAGCAAACAATTGCCCACCGGTATTTGGTCGCCATCTAAAATGGGGGTGACTTTTGCACCGGGTGATAACCCTTGCACGGGCTCTATTGGCATTAAGAAAAAGCGTTCCCGATCGAAACCCACCACTTCAGCTTCTATACTGTCATCCCCCTGCTCTACTTTGCAGCGGTCACCCACTTTCACTTTGCAACCAATGGCTTCCATAGTCAGCCCCACCATCCGAGTCAGCTGGCCACTGACCACAGGGGCGCAAAAGAAGTGGCATTCTTGATTCATCCAACGCAGAACATCTTGATTACTCATGATCGTCTCCGGTTTCAGGTGGATTCATATCCGACGTAGAGTCATGACTTTGTTCTTGTTCAATCGATGAGTCTGTTTCTGTATCCATATCTTGTGATGCAGTGTCCGTTGAATCAATTACTGCTTGCTGATCGCTCTGTGGCGCTTCTTCTGGGTTTGGCTCAGCATGGGTCATTTGATCTGGCGCAGTCTCATTATCGGCTGATTCTGATGGACTTTGATCATGCTGTTCTTCAGAAGATTCTTCGATTTGCGTTGCAGGAATTTCTTTGTTTTGAATCGATTCTGGGGGGGAAGTTTGCTGACTTCCTAAATCGCTAGGTTCGTCTGCAGCTTCATTTTTTTCACTGGTATGTTCAGTATCATCGGTGTGTTCAACTGAGTCAGTTTCATCTATAAAACCTTGCTGAATGTCATCTAGTTTAGATAAACCTAGCTGCAGCTGTTGATGATATTGTTTTAATACTGAGTGCCATCTTTCACTTTGTGTAAAATCAATGCTGCTGTGCTGACTGGTAACTTTGCAACCACCTGGCTGTATAGTGCTGTTGGCTTTGAATTTTGCCTCAAAATCAGTATGTTCTTGCGCCGCTTCTAAAAAAGGCAAATCAAGACTATTGCATTCTATCGTCAAACCTTTTGAGTCTGTGGGCAATGCGCTCAACACCTGTTGAACTAGGTTAACAATATGCTCACTGCCTTGATCTAACTCCTCAGAAATAACAGCCTGAGCCAGCGCAATCACTAACTCTGGTAATATTTTTTCGATGGCAGACGTTTGATCACTGATGGACTTTTCTAAGTGACGCATGTTGGATTGTATTTGAGACGCTAAAGCAGCACTTTTACTTTCCCCTTCACTCAGAGCAACCTTTTCGCCCTTAGCTAATCCTTCTTCATAACCTTGCTGGTTACCTTCTTCTTTACCTTGAATGAGACCTTCTTTTTGTCCCTCTTCAAATCCTAGCTTTTCGCCTTTTTGTCTGCCTTCAATTAGGCCTTGTTCTAAGCCTTCGTTATAAGCTTCTTGTCGAATGGATTCCAGCTGATCGGCAGTAAGGGGCTCAATTTCAATTTCTTCGTCTTCCACGACGACTTCAGAGTCATCTTCTGCTTCAAGCTCTTCTTCTGCATGAATGATATGTTTCGGTTCAGTCCAGAACGGCAGCTTCCAACGCTTTGGATCGGGGACTTCTTCTGCAGGAATGCGCTCTCGTCGATCACTCATGTATATAACTACGCTCTAGAAAAATAGAGGCCATGAATTTTGGCCTTAAACAATACTAATGTGTGTATTACAGCATTTGTTCGCCGCCAGCACCGCCTAGAACAATTTCTCCAGCGTCTGCCATGCGTCTTGCAATAACCAAAATTTCTTTTTGTGCCCCTTCCACTTCACTGACTTTAACAGGGCCTTTCGCCTCAAGATCATCACGCAGAAGTTCAGCAGCACGTTTCGACATATTTCGGAATATTTTTTCTTTAAGATCTTCATCGGCACCTTTAAGAGCAATGGTCAGTAGATCCCCTGAAACTTCTCGTAGCAAGGCTTGTATACCGCGATCATCCACTTCGTTAAGATTTTCAAATACAAACATAAGGTCTTGTATTTGTGTGCCCATCTCTTCATCCACTTCTTTAATCTGTTCAAGTATCTCGCCGCTTAATGTGCTATCAAGGTTATTGATTATGCCTGCAGTCACTTTCACACCACCCATTGCAGTGGTCTGCTGACCTTGGTTACCAGAGAATTGTTTCTCTAATATGTCATTTAATTCTTGTAAAGCCGCGGGCTGGATAGCCTGTAAAGATGCCACTCGCATCATAATGTCTAGGCGTACTTTTTCATCAAAGTTATAGAGAATTTCGGCCGCTTGGTCGGGCTCTAAATAGGCAATAACAATGGCTTGTATCTGTGGGTGCTCATGACGAATCACATCTGCAACCGCTCGGCTTTCCATCCACTTTAAGGTATCTAAACCCGTGGTATTCCCACCTAATAGAATTCGGTCAATTAACCCCCCTGCTTTGTCTGCCCCTAAAGCAGTGGTTAGCATATTACGAATGTATTCGTCAGCGCCTAAACCTAACCCTGTTTGTCCCGACAAGCTGTCTAAAAATTCAGCCACAACCCCTTCAACTTGGGTTTGTGTAATATCCTTTAATGCGGCCATACTGGCACCCACTTGCTGAACTTCTTTAGGCCCTAAGTGCTTTAAAAGTTCCGCCGCATCTTTTTCCCCTAAGCTCATTAATAAAACGGCTGCCCGTTCTTTATGACCCAAGCTTGATAAGTCACCTTTAGGCTGTTCTGCCGGTGTATTAGGAGTTTCTTCGTTATCCTTCGCCATCGTTTATCCATTTCTTAAAGGCCTGTGCCACCCTTGCTGGGTCTTCTGCAATTAAGCCTTTTAGTGCATCCAATTGACGTTCAAAACCTTCACTGGCGCCAGGCAATAAGAATTCATCCGCCCCTGCCAGAGTCACACGATCATCTCCAAATAAATCATCGCCTTCACCAAGATCATCCAGCTCACCTTCAATCTCAGCCACTTCATCTTCTTTACCACGATCCACAAGATTGCGAATAATCGGGCGTACCACACCAAAAATCATGATTAATAAGAAAACACCCGCCAGTACTTGCTTAACTATTTCCCAGAACCAAGGTTGGCGCCAGAAATCAGGTTCACCTAATTCTTGTGCTCCACCTAGGAATAAACTGTTCACCACACTCACACTGTCACCACGAGCGGCATTGAAACCAACTGAGTCTTTCACTAAAAGCTCTAAGCGTTTTAGCTCTTCCGTGGTCCAAGTGACCGTTTCTAAAGCACCGGTTTGTGGATTCACTTTTTCTCTATCGTTCACGGCAACCGATACGGTCACTCGACGTAATCGACCCACTTGATGCTGAGTATGACTTAGGGTGCGATCCACTTCGTAGTTACGAGTGGCTTCACTTCTACGCTCTACAGGTGTATCACCTGGTGCGCCTCCTTCTCCAGCTTCTTCAGGCACAGTTGCTTCTCCAGGAGGCTGATTTGATAGCGCTCCGGGAATGCCGCCGTCGGCTTTTAATGTGCTTTCTTCATCTAAGGTTTGCTCACTGCGTAAGGCTATAAGGTCTGGGTTATAAAGCTCTTCTGTTTGTTCAACCACAGTGAAATCCACATCAGCACTGACCTCTGCTTGAAAATTATCGGCGCCTAAAACCGGTTCTAAAATGCGTTGTACACGCTGAGATAAATTACCTTCCACTTTACGGGTATATTCGAATTGTTTAGAGGCCAGCAAATCTTCTTCTGTTTTATCATCGCGACTGAGTAAGTTGCCTTTTTGATCCACTAAAGTGACATTGCCGACAGGTAATTCGGGGATGCTGCTGGCCACTAGGTTGATAATGGCTTCTGCTTGCTCTTCTTTTAATCCCTTGCCACCATAAATCTCTAAAAAGATAGAAGCACGAGGTTCACGATCATCGCGCACAAAAACTGACTGCTTAGGTAAAGCAAGATGTACTCGAGCATTACGCACGCTTTGCAAACTGGAAATGGTCCGAGCCAGCTCACCTTCTAATCCACGGCGGTATCGAGCACTTTCAATAAATTGGCTGGTGCCTAACCCTTGTTCTTGATCCAACAATTCAAGACCAACACTTTCATCGGCTTCGGCTAATATGGGGGCTAAGGCTAAACGGGCTTCATGAATCTCTGTATCTGACACCATGACAATGCCCGTTACAGGGTTAATGCGATAATCAATATCGTTAGTATCTAGCGCAGCCAGCACTTCTTTTGCATTAAAATCTTCTAAGTTACTGATTAATGGACGGTAGTTGGTTTCTTGCGACCAGATCACCACTGCAATACCTAACGCTAGTATTGCAGCAAAGCCAATTAATAAACCCACTTGACGAACAATCGTCAGTTTATTAAATCCCATCATGACAGGATTGATTTCAGAAGCGTCCATAGCTTCTGGTAAGGTGTCGTTTATCTCATTAACACCTTCAGCGCTGTCAGCCTCTGCAGGCAGGTTATCACCTGCTTCAGCGGGTAAATTTTCTGTGGCCATTTTCGTTAACCTTTACTTCTTATGTCGGTTTTTATTTTCAAAAAAAGTTGCATTACACCGGCATATTCATAATGTCTTTATAAGCATCAACCAGTTTGTTACGCACTTCTTTCATGGCTTCAAATGAGACACTGGCTTTTTGTGAAGCGATCATCACTTCTGGTAAATCCACTTGAGGGTCGCCTCGTTCAAAACGTTTTGATAATGATGAACTGTGCATCTGTTGTTCGTTTACTGTATTAATAGCATTACCAAACATGGTCTGAAAATCAGGCACATTAGGGTCGGTTTTTATGTTGGGGAAATTAGCACTTTGCGCCTGAACCTTATCGACTTCTTGATTTAAACGCTCTGAACTATTAAGTTTTTCTAAAGGGCTTTCATCCCCTTTAATTTGTGAGCGTACCTCTCTTAATTGTGACAGTACGCTGTTTATATCCGCTCTATCTACCATACATCCCCCATTGTCAGATAATGATCAGGCTGATCAGTGGCATTCATAAATTAGGTCGCCAATTTATTGCCAGTCCATGGCAGCTTCCCTGCCATGTCATCCCTGATAGTCGTCTTCCTGACACATCTCCTAATGATTCCATTTAATCTTTACCTTATTTGCATAAGGTAGGCCAAGTTGCCTTGATAGCCTGTCAGGCTATCATTTCCCTTTAACTCATTCGCTTAAGCCATGGCACTTGAGTAAATATCGATACCTTGCTCGCGCATTTTGGCCATTTTATAACGTAAGGTTCGAGGGCTAATGCCAAGTTTTTCTGCGGCTAATTTTTTATTTTTTTCATTCCGTAAAGCTTCAATAATTAACGTGTATTCACGCTGCTTTAGGTTATCTCCTAAGGCATCTCCTTCGGCAGCTTCGGTAATCAGTGGCTCACTTTGCTCTGATGGTATTGGTACCCCAGTCGATATTGAAGAAGGCATGACGGCTGGCTGATGAAGAACCGCTTGTTCATGCCCCATAGATGGTAAGACCGTGTTTTGTCCTTGCATCATATTTAACACAATATCACTTGCCGTTATTTGCTGGCCTGATTGAATAATCAAGGCACGCTGAATAACATTATCTAATTCGCGTACATTGCCCGGCCATGGATACGACGCTAATTTAATTTGTGCGCTCTCATCAAAAATCATTGGCGTTTTGTTTTGTTTTTTACAGTGCTTATTTAGAAGACGTTCAGCGATGGGTAAAATATCTTGCTGACGATCCCGTAATGACTTCCACTGAAGTGGGAACACACTTAAGCGGTAATATAAATCTTCACGAAATTTTTTCTCGTTCACATAACTTAATAAGTCACGGTTAGTGGTGGCCACAACGCGTACATTCAATGAAATGGTTTTTCGCCCACCTAAGCGTTCCACTTCTTTTTCTTGCAGCACGCGCAATAATTTTGCTTGCAGACCAATTTCCATTTCACTGATTTCATCCAATAAAATGGTGCCGCCTTCTGCTTGCTCAAACTTACCTGGCATGCTGTTATATGCCCCAGTAAATGCCCCTTTTTCATAGCCAAATAACGTAGACTCCAGCATATTTTCAGGAATCGCGGCACAGTTAATGGCCACAAACGGCCCTTTTTTACGTGGGCTATTTTGATGAATATATCGAGCAAGCACTTCTTTACCCGTTCCGCTTTCACCACTGATCAATACGGTTGCTTCACTATCTGAAACTTGCTTAGCCAATTTTAATAAAGCTCGACTGCTTGGATCATTTGCAACCGGGTCATTTGCATCGCCATCTGTATCCGATTGATTACGGAATTGATTAACCGTTTCGAGTAATACACTCACTTCAAACGGCTTAACCAAGTAATCCGTCGCTCCCTGCTGTATCGCTTGCACGGCTTTTTCTACTTCTCCATAAGCCGTCATTAATACCATTGGAATGGCAGGGTAATGACTTTTAACATGGTTAAGTAAATCAAATCCCGACAACTCACCCATACTGATATCCGATAAAATCATATCCACAGAATTTGATTTTAAAAACTCTATGGCAGTCTCTGCACTGGATGCTTCATGCACTTTTATTTTTTGCAAACACAAGGTGTCAATAATAGCTTCTCTAAGCTGCGCATCATCTTCTACAACTAACATGGAAAATTTATTCATGTGTTAACTCCTTGGTATTATGAACGCTCTTTGAAATTGGTAAATTAATAATAAAGCACGCACCCCCGGCGGGCTGATTATAAAAAGATAAGGTCCCGTGATGGGCACGCACCACCGCATTGACCACAGGCAATCCTAAGCCTGTGCCATTGCTTTTGGTGGTATAAAAAGGTTCTGTAATTTTATCTTTTACGGTGCTAGACAATCCTGGCCCATTATCCGAGATCGCAACAATCATATTATTGCTTTCTGTGCGAATGGATATGCGAATTTTAACGATGTCTGAATAGTCTTCTGCGGCTTCTATACCATTTGCAATGAGATTTTGAATGGCACCTATTAAGCTCTCTTGATGACATTGAATGGATGCATCGCTTGCTAAATTTTCAATGCTAATTTCTGCTTGATATTGCTTACTTAATAACTGACGACTTTCTGCAACCAATTCCACTAATTCAGTTTGATTCATAATTTGATTAAGCGGCGCACTGCCACGGGCAAAAATCAACATGTCTCGAACTTGCGCTTCAATGTTTTTTAGTTGACGCCCAAGCTTTTTTGAAAAGGTGACGCGTGTAGACTGCTCTAAGTCTCCATCCGCTAAATGCTGTGCATATAACATGGCGCCAGATAAAGGTGTTCTTACTTGATGAGCTAAGCTTGCTACCATTTTCCCCATCGCCATTAAACGCTGGTGGCGGGCCAATTTGGCTTGTAGATCGCGGGTTTCTGTTTGGTCTGTCATTAAAACTATTTGGCCAGGCTCATTGTCCAAGCCAGAGGTTTGAATACTTAAACGCTTGCCATTTTTTAATGATATTTCATGGCCATCATCTTCTTTAGGGCTAAAGTGTATTTTAATGACTTCACGCCAAAGCTGGCCTTTAATATTTTTTTGCTCAAACATGATTGATGCTGCGCGATTAATTTCTTGCACACGGCCATTGCCGTCTAGCACGACTACGCCACCGGGCAGTAACTGAAGCAAGCGATCAAGTCGAACTGCCAATTGCTCCTTTTCTTTCAATTCTTTCATTCTGGCAGCACTGACTTCCGCCAGCTCTCCAGACAACAGCTGTACCTGACCTTCAAGCTTTGCATAGCTGTCGGTTAACTGTTGGGACATTTCGTTAAAAAGTTCAAACGCTTGACGTAATCCCTCTTTTGGAACGGTTTCCTGCACACTTTCTAAAAAAGTCGTCATAACTTCCACACCTAAACATCTAATCGAAGCCAATTTAATGACTAATTCCGTTTGTCTGAGTAGGTAATGGCAATTAGCGTGCCCAACATCACTAACATTACTTTTGGTAATAAAAAGAAAAGTAAAAGAGATTGTTTTACATATTAATTAGGACTGATCGCTTCTCGTGCAACATATATTGTCTATAGTTAAGGATATTTCTATTAAGTACTTTAAATAACCTATGTATAAAGCTGTACTTTTCATTGCATTGATTTTCAGCTTCTCAAGTCATGCCGCTAATACTCATATTAAAGTTGGCATTGACCTATGGCCTGGCTATTACCCTATCGTTCTGGCAAAGAAACTTGGGTATTTCGAAAAGCGAAGCTTAAATGTGGACTTTGTTTTACCTGAAGCAACAGACAACATGCTCGGTAAGTTCACATCAGGCGAACTGGACCTGGTTTGTGTTGCTATGGGTGATGCGTTCTCACTGTATCAGCAAGACCCAGGTTTAAGGGTGGTGATGATTACAGATGAATCTGCTGGTGGGGATGCTTTACTCAGTAATCATTCTAGTCAAAATTACAACGGTAAAATTATTGGGACCAACCTGAAAGGCTTTGGTGAACTGTTTATAAACAGCTTCATGTTAAAACATGGTCTTAAAGCCGATTCTGTTTCTGTGGTGCAGTTAGATGCAGCTGAAGCTGTTCACGCACTCCAGTCAGGTCAGGTTGATATTGCTCATACATGGGAACCTTATGTGACAGAAATAGAGTCTTTCAATCTAGGAAAGGTCATTTTTGACAGCAGTGAGACACCAGGACTTATCCCAGATGCGCTACTGGCTAATGGTCAATTTATTCGAAACAACCCTAAAGCATTGAAAAAGTTTGTTGACGCCTGGTTAGAAGCTTCTGAGTGGTGGCAAGCCAATCTTAAAAAAGGCAATCGAATCATAGAAAGTGAAATGGTGATGATGCCAAATTCAGTGAATCTAGAAGGGATAAGACTTTACAATAGAAAGGATAATCTTCTTGCATTCCAACAGGGTAGTAATATGAAGTCGCTCTACTTTGTTACTCAGAAGTATATTGATTACTTTATTTCTAAAGGTGTGATTCATAAAAACTTTGACCCTGCCGATATTTTAGATCCAAGCTATATTCATTAAGCGGTGTTTCAACCAGGCACAAAAAAACCGCCGAAGCGGTTTTTTTGATTAAAGCTGGAATTAACGTACTACTGATACGTCTTCAGCTTGCAGACCTTTTTGACCATCTACTACGCTAAACTTAACCCCTTGGCCTTCACTTAGGGAGCGGTGACCGCTGCCACGAATCGAACGGAAATGTACAAATACATCGTCGCCGTTATCACGAGTAATGAAACCAAAGCCCTTTTTCACGTTAAACCATTTAACTGAACCACGCTCACGACCATCATCTGTATCAGACTCAACAAGAGTACCCGTACCACGACGCTTATAACGAGGTTGATTTAACACAGTGGCGGCTACAAACAATACGATGAATGCAATTAAAGCGGCTACTAAATAACCAACTGCTGCTCCCGGCTGCTGTAAAAATACGGCCATTGGGTTTTCTTGTGACATTTTTGCTGTCGTTTCAACAAAACCAAAAATCTTGTTTCCGCCTACTAGCGCAAACACTGTTGCCATTAGCGCCGGAGTAGGAATCGCCAATAACACACACACCAATACCTTTTTAAACCATGTATTCTGCATCTTTTACCTTCTTTATGTTCTTTTAATAATCATAATGATCAGTTATTACTTTAACTTGGTGTACAATTCAGCCAAGTCTGTGTATCTAATATGAATTAGCTTTAAAAATCAATACGATAGGAATTATGTCTCATACCGACCAAGATCAAATCCAAGATTTACAAGTTCGAATTACCTTTTTGGAGCAAAGCTTAGAGGAATTCAATAAGATTGTGACGGATCAGCAAACGCAGATTAGTATGCTAGAGCGCGCTGTTAAGCATTTAAATAGCCGTTTAGAGCAGGTAAGCGGACCGGATATTAAAAACGTAGCAGATGAAACGCCCCCACCCCACTATTAAACTTGAAAATTGCTTTCAATTAGCTGGGTTCAGGTAAGTTTTTCCTGCATCCAGTCCATGATGGCTGATTCGCTACTTAATACTGCCGTATCAACCAAGCCTAAGTCCTCAGTGGTCTTTTTGGCAAAAAATCCATGCAGTGGGTTCGTACTGTGAAACCCAATGAATTGACAGCCATTGGCGATGCACCATGCGTATTGACTTCTAACTCGATGAATCACATCTGGACCACCGGTTTCAAATTCTGGGTATAAATTCACTATGCCCCAAGGCTTGCCTAATAGTGGCGTAACCAAGTGTACAAATTCCTTTTCATAGTCTTTTACCCCGTCCATATTGAATGCCCCCTTCGCGCGAAAGATGACAATTGGGCCATTACGGGAAAT
>CAJXIT010000031.1 GCA_913054055.1 uncultured Thalassolituus sp. | reverse complement strand
TATATTCTTCCTGCCCCATTAGCATGCCCATAAACATCACTAAAAAGATGGGTACGGTGAATGGAGCAATTAAGCTTACGATAGAGGTAAGCGTAACGGATAATGCGATATCCCCTTTTGCTAAATAGGTGTATAGATTAGACGTGGTACCGCCTGGGCAAAGTGCCAAAATCATCATCCCCATGGCTAACGCACCTGTCATTCCAAATAGCATAACAATGCCGTATGCAATCAAAGGCAGCACCACCATTTGCGCAACTAAACCCAGTACAACCGCTTTGGGTTTTAAAACAACCATCTTAAAATCAACGGGCTTTAATGCCAGGCCCATGCCTAACATAATAATAAACAGTGACGCTGGTAATATAACCGTGGTGAGTAAATCAGCTTGCATAGATCTCTCCGATAATTCTTATTTTTATACTTATATATAGGTATACATCCGAGCTTAACCACTAAGTCATTCAGTGCCAATAGCTGAGCCAATTAATGGCCCAAATTGCCACTTTATTGTCTGTAATAATTGAAGATTTATCGCGTCATCTTTTTTACAAACACAACCACAAACAACGCCAGCGTAAAACTGCCTGCAAAAGCTTCCACAGCGGCCACTAACCGACTGACTCCCACTGGAACAAGGTCCCCATAACCCAGCGTTGTAAAAGTAACCACACTAAAATAAAGGGATTTAAACAAGCTCACAATATTTTCACGCGCAGAGGCTGCTGCATCAAATGCTACCAGACTGCCACCATCGGCTACTCCCAATACAAAATAGGCAAGACCACAGATAAAAATAAAAAACAAAGAAAATAAAATCACACGCAGTGGTCGTTCACCATAACCGCAAAATATATCTACCATTTTGGATACACCTCGCTGGACTGACCACTTATGCATTTGATAGCGACGCATAATCATTTCTTCATAAAAGAAATACCCTGCCAGCTCGAATAAACCTTGTAATTCACTGACCTTTCTTAAGCTTCGACAAATCTCTTCAGCTTGCTCAAAAAAGTCATTAGCCTCTGAATGCCTTTGTTCTTTCCTTGCTTCTCGACCTTTTTCCTCATGAAGTAGTTGCTCGCCCCAATCTATATTCTCAATTTTTGCACCTTCAAACTTAGCCCCCAGCAAATTCACTCTTTTCAAATTGGCGAAATGCAAATTGGCTTCACGACAATCCGCTTTCATGAGCGACGCTTCTTCAAGATTAATGTGAAATAGATGCGCACCTTTTAAATTGGCTCTATATAGATCCGCTCTCGCCAGACTATAACCTTCCTTTTTGCCATGACACACTAAATTCACACCCTCTAGGTTTGCACGGGTGAGGGAAAAACCCTCCATGCAATGCCCATCTTGTGCAATACGTTCAAGTTCGCTTGTTAATAAACGTCCAGATTTATCAATGGTTGGATCATGCCAAAAGCACAACCCCTTATCTTGTGCTTCAAGCTGGCATTGCGTGCCATTTTTAAATTGATACATGCACATAGAAGTGCCTCATCATTACTTACACTAAGTGTAGTAACAACTCACTATTCTGCCGAATCACATATCAAAGCTATTAGATAGAAAGGAAATAAAGAAATTTTGTAAAAAGAACCAATTGGTTTAAGCGAGCAGGCACAAAAAAACCTATTCAGCAAAGTGGCATATTGATATAGGCCACCCGATGAATAGGCTTTTTAAGCACTAGAAATTAGTGCTGATGACCACCTTCACCATGTACATGTCCGTGCTCAATCTCTTCATCAGAAGCATCACGGATGTCTTTGATTTCACCATTAAACGCTAGTGGCACACTTGCTAATGGGTGATTCGCATCAACTGTTACCGTTTTGTCATCAACAGCTACCACTTCAACAACAACTGGACCTTGAGGACCATCTGCAGTGAACTCCATGCCCACAGAAATATCATTGACACCTTGAAACATTTCACGAGGCACTTGTTCCTGCAAGCTATCATCACGTACACCGTAACCTTCTTCAGGGCTAACCAGTACTTCGTAGGAATCGCCTACGGTTTTACCAGTTAGTGCGTTTTCTAATCCAGGTACAAGGTTATTAAAACCGTGTAGGTATACCAATGGCTCTGCACCCACTGAAGACTCAATCACTTCATTAGTGTCAGCATTTTTCACAGTGAACTCAATGGTCACTACTTTTTTGTTTTCGATCGTCATTAGGGAATCCCCTATTAAGCCAACGCTTAATTTTTCAAGTTCTTTATAAAAATAAACCTATTCGACAGTATCGAACAGGTTTATATCAAGCTAGAAGCAGGTATGAGTGTCGACCAAATACATCAACACTTTTACCTAACTAAGATATTCAGCGATTAAGCTTCCATACCTTTCATGGTTAGTTTGATGCGACCTTTGTTGTCCACATCCAATACTTTAACCTTGATTTGCTGACCTTCAGTTAAGTGATCCGCTACATTCTCAACACGCTCGTCAGAGATTTGAGAAATATGAACCAGACCGTCTTTACCCGGAAGGATGTTAACAAACGCACCAAAGTCTACGATCTTTTGTACTTTACCTTCGTAAATAGTACCCACTTCCGCTTCAGCCGTTACCGCTTCAAACATGCCTTTCGCTTTTTCTGCTGCAACTTTAGTCAGAGCAAAAATGCTGATTAGGCCTTCGTCAGAGATATCAACGTCAGCACCCGTTTCATCACAGATACCACGGATAGTTGCGCCACCTTTACCGATCGCTTCAGCAATTTTGTCTGAAGGGATTTTAACGGTTAAGTAAGTAGGTGCGTTATCCGGCATTTCGTTGCGATGAGTTGGCATCACTTCGTTCATTTGCTTAAGGATAGTCATACGTGCATCTAGGGCTTGGCCTAATGCAATTTCCATGATCTCTTCAGTGATACCTTGGATTTTAATATCCATTTGCAGTGCAGTAATACCTTGCTCAGAACCGGCTACTTTAAAGTCCATATCGCCAAGGTGATCTTCGTCACCCAAGATGTCTGTTAATACAGAGAAGCGATCGCCTTCTTTAACAAGACCCATTGCAATACCAGCAACAGGCGCTTTAATTGGCACACCCGCATCCATCAATGCAAGAGATGCAGAACATACAGATGCCATTGAAGATGAACCGTTAGATTCTGTAATTTCAGAAACAACACGTACTGTGTAAGGGAAATCTTCAACGTTTGGCATCATGGCTTGAACACCACGACGAGCTAAACGACCGTGACCAACTTCACGACGACCAGGAGCACCCATACGACCACACTCACCTACTGAATAAGGAGGGAAGTTGTAGTGGAACATGAAGTTGTCTTTGGTTACTTCGTGTAAGAACTCAACAGTTTGAGCATCACGAGTAGAACCTAGCGTAACGGTACCGATAGACTGAGTTTCACCACGGGTGAACAAGGCAGAACCGTGTGGTCCTTTAAGAACATCTGTTTGGATGTTCAAGTCACGAACGGTTTTGTTGTCACGACCGTCGATACGAGGTTCATTAGAAACGATACGCTCACGTACCACTTCTTTTTGCATTTTTTTGAACAACTTAGAAAGGTCTTCAGAGTTATCTTCTTCACCTTCTTTAGCAAGTTTTGCTTTGATTTCAGCATTAACCGCGTCAATTTGCTCGTAGCGAGCCATCTTATCGCTGGTTTGATAGGCTTTTGTTAACGCATCAAATCCCACAGCTTTCATTTCTTCGTAAAGTGCCGTGTTTGTTTCAGGTGCCGTCCACTCCCACTTTTCAGTGGCGTCTTCTGCTGCAAACTCTTCAATAGCTTTGATAACTGTTTGGTATTCTTCGTGTGCGAATAACACACCACCTAGCATTTCATCTTCGCTTAATTCTAATGCGTCAGATTCAACCATTAATACCGCATCAGAAGTACCCGCTACAACCATGTCTAAAGATGATTCTTTAAGTTGTTCAAACGTTGGGTTTAGTACGTAACCACCATCGCGAGTGTATGCAACACGTGCCGCACCAATTGGGCCATCGAATGGAATACCTGAAACCGCTAGAGCAGCTGATGCACCAATCATTGCAGCGATATCTGGATCATTCTCAGTATCCGCAGACATAACTTGAAGTACCACTTGTACTTCGTTCATGTAACCCGCAGGGAAAAGAGGACGAATTGGACGGTCGATCAAACGACTTGTTAGGGTTTCTTTTTCAGTAGGACGGTTTTCACGCTTGATGTAACCACCTGGGATTTTACCCGCAGCGTAATACTTTTCTTGATAGTTTACGGTTAATGGGAAAAAGTCTTGACCAGGTTTTAATTCTTTTTTACCTGTTACGGCTGCGAAGACTTGTGTATCGCCTATCGTCACCAATACAGCACCGTTTGCTTGACGAGCAATACGCTGAGTTTCTAATGTAACTTCTTGACTACCAAACTGAAAAGTTTTGGTTACAGGAGTCAGATTTAGCATAGTTTTCCTTTCACTTTTTAATTGTGATAACTAAATATTTTTTGTCTGTATTTCCAAGCATTGGCCCTTTATTAACTGCCTGCACACGCAAGCAGAAAAAGG
The DNA here is from genome assembly GCA_913054055.1 of uncultured Thalassolituus sp. GTDB lineage: Bacteria > Pseudomonadota > Gammaproteobacteria > Pseudomonadales > Oceanobacteraceae > Bermanella. The sequence continues at coordinate 12,196 of CAJXIT010000031.1, read as the reverse complement.
CAAATGGTTAGAAACACCGAACAAAAATCATGAATATTATTTAGTTATTATTAATATTTACTGCTTAATTTCACCCTGAACATTTTTAGATAAATGCCAGCGTGCTTGGTTTGGGTCACCCCAATTTACAACAGCCTTTACGCTTCAATAAGCGCTTAGGCTAAAAGCAAAAACCCCCAATATTGGGGGCTTAGGCTTTAACTAATCTTAGCGACGTAGACCTAGACGCTTGATTAGAGAAGAGTAACGAGCAATGTCTTTACCCTTTAGGTAATCCAACAACTTACGACGTTGGTTTACCATGCGGATCAAACCACGACGAGAGTGGTGATCTTGCTTGTTGGTTTTGAAGTGATCTTGCAGACCATTGATATTGCTAGTCAATAGTGCAACTTGTACTTCAGGAGAACCAGTGTCGCCTTCCGCAGTTTGGTATTCTTTAACGATGGCAGCTTTCGCTTGAGCATCTAAAGCCATGAGATATTCCTCTTGGTTATATGCGTTAATATTATAGGGTCTCCACCGTGCATATAAACAGCGGGACTACCTGCCTTAAGCCTGATGTTTATTGGCTATTAGCCAATAAAGCGTCCAGCTCAGGGACTTTTAATAAACGCTTAGGTGATATCACACCCTTGGCATCTAATTCACCAATTCCCAGCAATAAATCATGCTGGTCTTGTGAGAGGCGCAATTGTACCTGAGGTAAAGGCCTCTCACCAGTGTCTGGAGCAGTAATTGCGCGCCCAAATTGCAGGTCTTTGGCCTGTTCTAAGGTCACCTGAATAATAGGCACTGATTCTAGGGCTGTATAGGTCGGAAGTAGCCGTGAATCCATGGCGGTATAATCCGTCTCTGGAGTGGATGCTTCCTGACCTTTAAGAGCAATCACATCCTCAATGGTTAGCATCATATCCGCTTGGTACGGGCCCGCACCTAAACGCCTTAATACAGCCACGTAACCAAGGGTGCCAAGGGCTTTAGCTACATCTTCTGACAATGAACGAATGTAAGTACCTTTTGAGCAGGTCACATCCAGCTCAATGTAGTCTTCGCCAAAACCCAGTAATTCTAGTTTGTGAATGGTCACCTGACGGGCTTTAGACGCAATATCAAATTCCACCCCTTCTCGGGCAAGTTCGTACAGTTTTTTGCCCTGATGCTTCAAAGCACTGTACATGGGTGGTACTTGAGTAATTTCACCTCGAAATTGCGCTAATGCCGCTTCGATTTTCTCTTGGCTTAATTCCGGTATGTCAGCGGCTTCCACCACGTCGCCTTCCACATCCGCCGTATCACGGCACTCACCCAACTGCACTCGGGTGGTATAGCGCTTATCACTGTCTAACAGACGCTGACTAAACTTGGTGGCTTCGCCCAAACAGATGGGTAACACACCTGTTGCAATCGGATCTAGAGCACCAGTATGCCCCGCTTTTTGCGCTTGGTATAACCATTTGATTTTTTGCAGAACTGCATTGGATGTCATGCCCGAAGGCTTGTCTATGACCAGAATACCGCTGACTTCACGGCCTTTGCGTTTACGCGCCATGCTTTCCCCATACTGCAAAAGCAATTGATACTTTTAAAAAATAATAAGTGAACATTGAATAACCCTAGAGCGGGTTATTCATCACCACTTCGACCTTTGTCTTCGCTTACGGCCTTATTAATCAAGTTCGTAAGTTTATGTCCGCGCTCTAACGCCACATCATAGTGAAAGCGCAACATTGGGGTAATACGAGTGGTCATCACCTGAGATAACTCAGAGCGAAGAAACCCTGCCATGTCAGCCAAAACCGCTTCGGTTTCTTTGACAGTTTCATCATCCGCTTCCACCATACCCGGCTTCATCACTGTGAAATAAATATCTGCATAACCAAGATCGGTTGCCACTTTAACTGCATTCAACGTCACAATACCCAAGCGCGGGTCTTTTGCCTGAAATTGCAGCATTTGTGCAAGATCACGCTTTATTTGCTCACCCAAGCGCTGGGTGCGACTGTAATCATTTGTCATCTTTTTTACATCTCTTTAAAACAACTAAACCGCCACAATAACTTCACAGTTACCGCGACGGTTTTGTTTAAGTTAATTCGTCAAACGAATACAACTTAATCAATGGTACGTGCAAACTCTTTAACATCAAAGACTTCGATTTGATCGCCTTCTTTAACGTTATTGTAGCCTTTAACGCCGATACCACACTCAGTACCGTTACGAACTTCCTGTACGTCATCTTTAAAGCGACGTAGAGATTCAAGCTCACCTTCAAAGACAACAACGTTGTCTCGAAGAACACGAATCTTCTTATTACGATGCACAGTACCTTCTGTAACCATACAACCCGCAATATCACCAAACTTAGGAGAACGGAATACTTCACGTACAAGTGCAATACCCACGATTTCTTCACGAAGTTCAGGAGCAAGAAGACCAGACATGGCTTGCTTAACATCATCAATTAGATCGTAAATGATGCTGTAATAACGCATATCCAAACCGTTGGTTTCAACAACACGCTTAGCTGCAGCATCCGCACGAACGTTAAAGCCGAATAGTACTGCGTTTGAAGCAAATGCTAAGTTAGCATCTGTTTCAGTAATACCACCTACACCGCTCGATACGATGGTTACTTTCACTTCTTCGGTTGATAATTGCTGAAGCGCACTTACCAAGGCTTCTAAAGAACCTTTCACATCGGTCTTAACAACAATGTTTAAGCTTGAAGCTTCTGCATCGCCACTCATATTGAATAACGCATCTAGCTTGGCTGCTTGCTGCTTCGCTTGGAAAATTTCTTTTTCTTTGGCGAAACGCGCTTCTGCTACTTCACGAGCACGCTTTTCGCTTTCAGCCACAAGGAAGTGATCACCTGCACCTGGCGGTGTATCTAAACCTAGAATCTCTACTGGAATAGATGGACCAGCTTGATCGATTGGCTTTGAATTCTCATCCAACAACGCACGAACACGACCAATAGAGGTACCCGCAAGAACGATATCGCCCTTCTTCAGCTGACCGTTTTGTACAAGCAAAGTAGCAACTGGACCGCGACCTTTATCAAGACGAGATTCAACCACAACACCTGTTGCTGGGCCATCGTTAACCGCTGTTAGTTCCAGTACTTCAGATTGTAGAAGTACAGCTTCTAATAATTCATCGATGCCTAGACCCGTGTGAGCCGAAACAGGGATAAACTGAACATCACCGCCCCAGTCTTCAGGAATAACATCTTTCGCTGCCAATTCATTTTTAACACGATCTGGATCCGCAGCTTCTTTATCCATTTTGTTCACAGCTACAACTAAAGGTACACCAGCTGCGCGAGCATGCTGAACCGCTTCTTCAGTTTGCGGCATTACACCGTCATCTGCTGCAACCACTAGGATTACGATATCGGTAGACTGAGCACCACGTGCACGCATGGCTGTAAACGCGGCGTGTCCAGGGGTATCAAGGAATGTCACCATGCCTTTATCAGTTTCTACGTGGTAAGCACCAATGTGCTGTGTAATACCACCGGCTTCACCACTCGTTACACGAGTTGAACGAATGTAATCAAGCAGGGATGTTTTACCATGGTCAACGTGACCCATAACAGTAACAACGGGTGCACGAGAAACTTGCTCACCGTCGTATTTCACTTCTTCCAAGAAGCTATCTTCCAAAGCGTTATCAGAAACTTGCTTGTATTTATGACCCATTTCTTCGATTACAAGAATCGCAGTATCCAAATCTAAGATTTGGTTAATGGTTGCCATAACACCAAGCTTCATAAGCTCTTTAATTACTTCACCAGCTTTAACTGCCATACCCTGAGCTAGTTCGCCCACAGTAATCGTTTCGCCTTTTAATTCAACTTCGCGAACGATTGGTGCAGTTGGCTGCTGGAACTGATGCTCTGCATCTTCACTAGGACGACGCTTTCCACGACGACCCGATGACGCATCATCACCATCACGGCGACGACCAGCTCCACGGCCTTTATTACGGTCGTTAAAACCACCGCGTCCTTTTTCTTTATCTTTGTTACGGAACTCTTTCTTCTTAGCTCCGCGATCGTCGTTTGACGGCGCTGATGGCGCTGAATCACGACCACCCGGCTTACGATCACCGCCAGGCTTACGCTCAACGGTTTTCTTAGCGCCCGGCTTTTTGTCACCCGCTTTTGCTTTTGAAGCAGGCTTGCCGTCTTTTTTCTCTGCGCCTTCGCCATCTTTAACAATGGTACGTTTTTTACGAACTTCGATATTTACCGCTTTTTTACCAGAACCCGTGTTTAGGGTTGTAGTCGTTTTACGTTTTAATACGATTTTCTTTGGCTCAGCTTCTTTTTCGCCGTGGCTCTTTTTAAGGGCCGCAAGCAATACTACTTTTTGTTCATCATTAACTGTCTCATCACCACTTTTATGTGGTAGACCAGCATCATTCATCTGTTGCAACAAACGCTCAACTGGTGAGCCGACTGCTGCAGCTAACTGTTTTACCGTGACTTCTGCCATTCGAATATTCTCCTCCGCTTACCTTACTACTCAGCTTCTTCAAACCAAGGCTTACGCGCGGTCATAATTAATTGAGCGGCCTTTTCTTCATCGATATCTTCAATACCAACGATATCATCTACGCCTTGCTCAGCGAGATCTTCCATTGTGCAGATGCCACGACTTGCCAACACCAAGGCCAGGTGTTGATCCATACCTTCCATATTTAGAAGGTCTTCTGCTGGTTTTGCATCTTCCAGTTTTTCTTCCGATGCAATCGCTCGTGTTAACAAAATATCTTTTGCACGAGACTGCAATTCATCAACAATTTCATCATCGAAACCGTCAACTTCTAACATTTCTTCGCGCTCAACGTAGGCCACTTCTTCAAGTCCAGTGAACCCTTCTTCAACAAGAACCGTTGCTACGTCTTCATCAAGATCCAACGCACTCATTAGGTTTTCAACCAATGAACCCGCTTCTTCTTCTTGCTTAGCGCCTGCTTCTTCTTCAGTCATTACGTTAATGGTCCAACCCGTTAACTCTGAAGCCAGCTTCACGTTTTGACCGCCGCGACCGATGGCAATGGCCAATTGATCTTCTGCAACTGCCACATCCATCGCGTTAGTTTCTTCATCCATTACAATGGATTCAACTTCAGCAGGTGCCAGTGCATTAATCACTAATTGCGCAGGGTTATCATCCCAAAGCACAATATCAACACGCTCATTGCCAAGTTCGTTTGAAACCGCTTGCACACGTGCGCCACGCATACCCACGCACGCACCAACTGGATCAATGCGCTGGTCGTTAGATTTCACTGCAATTTTTGCACGGCTACCGGTATCACGGGCCGCTGCTTTAATTTCAATGGTTTCTTCGCCAATCTCTGGCACTTCAATAGTGAAAAGCTCAACCAGCATTTCATTTGAAGCACGACTCAGCATTAATTGTGGGCCTCGATTTTCAGGATTGATTTCCATCAATACAGCACGAGTACGATCACCAATGCGGAACACCTCACGAGCAACCAATTGATCGCGAGGTAACAGGCCTTCAGCGTTTGCACCTAAATCTAAAATAATGTTATCGCGAGTAACTTTTTTCACGGTACCGTGAATCAGCTCGCCAACACGATCTTCATAGGCTGCAGTAATTTTTGCACGCTCAGCTTCGCGTACTTTCTGCATAATGATTTGTTTAGCTGCTTGAGCAGCAATACGACCAAAACCAGGATTATCTACCTGCTCTTCGTGGGTATCGCCTTCTTTCAAGTTAGTATCAATATCAGCGGCTTCTTGCATGTTCAATTCTGAACCTAATGCAGGCACCACTTCATTACTTACAATCAACCAACTACGATAAGTTTCAAACTCACCCGTGCGGCGATCAATCACCACACGAATTTCAGCTTCTTCATCTTCGTAACGTTTTTTCGCCGCAGCCGCTAAAGCCAATTCAATGGCTTCAAAAATGACTTCCTGCTCTACACCTTTTTCGTTAGAGACAGCTTCGGCAACCAGCAGTATTTCTTTGCTCATAAATTTGCCCTCGGTAGTCCTATTTACCCTTAGTTTCTTGATAGATTAAATTGGCTTTATCTATGGCATCGATGGGCAATAGATATTCATGATTATCCACATGAACAACAATATCTTCACCGTCTTCGATACCAACAAGCTGGCCTTTAAATTTGCGTCGCCCTTCATAGGCATAACGCAATTTCACTTCAACCAACCCACCAACAAATTGTTGAAATTGTTCTAGCGTGAATATTGGACAATCCAAACCTGGAGATGAAACCTCTAAGTTGTATTCACTTGTGATGGGGTCTTCCACATCCATCACACCACTAATTTGGCGACTTACTACAGCACAATCATCTACTGTAATACCTTCTTCTTTGTCGATGAACACACGCAATACAGAGTTTTTACCCTGTGATATATATTCAAGCCCCCAGAAACCATAACCTAATGCTTCTACAACTGGCTTTAATAAATCATTTAATTGCTGTTCTTTACTTGCCACGTTTACTCCACACATATAAAAAATGGGCTGAAAGACAACCCAGTTTCATACCAGCCATCTGAGCCCAACTTCTAGCAGCTAACACCTGCTAACGATCAGTCACTCTGTATGAGCCACCAACAAAAAACCCCTTATCGAAATCACCTTATAAACTTCATAAAGCAATTTCACCAGGGGTTTCAAATCATCAGATCGCAATGCGAACTGGATATAAAATCTTAGTGAAGGGTTAGCAAGCCAACCTACTTCTGACTCTGTTTAGAGCCTATTAACAACTTCATAATAGTCGCTAATCTCAATACCACTATAAATAATGGTTGCGGAGCCGGATTTAACCGTAACCTTCCGCCTTTTATGAAAGCCGAGCCCGAAAGCTGGAGCTTAGATAAATTATGGTTGCGGGAGCCGGGTTTAAACCGTCACCTTCCGCCTTTTATGAAAGTCGAGCCCGTAGCTGACTTAAATAAATAATGGTTGCGGGAGCCGGATTTGAACCCGACGAGCTACCATGCTGCTCCATCCCGCGTCAAAATCAGTGCGTATTATAGTGATAAGCCTGCCAATCAGCAAGGTATACCTGTGCAATGTGGCAATTCAGTGTCAACAGGCCCAGCAAACACAAAAAAACGGACATTAGTCCGTTTTAATATGGTGCGGATGGAGGGACTTGAACCCTCACGTGCATAGCACACATCGACCTCAACGATGCCTGTCTACCAATTCCAGCACATCCGCGAATTTTTTTACTACAGGCAAGTCACTCTTTGCTGATGACGATTTGACTATATCAAAGCCAATTCCTGCACACCCGCTAATCCTTCGAGTTACCCACCATTTACTGCCCAGAGCATTAACACAATAAAGCGAGCCCGCCCAATCAGTAAAACGACAATTAATCGATAACTGGGGTATCTGAACCTGTAGCCGCTTCAATATCCAGCACTGGGACTTCAGACTCAACAGGAGCTTCTACCGCTTGCTCAATGATTGTCGGCAAGCCTTCATCTACAAGACCCGTCGCTCTTTCTTTTGCAAAATAAGCCAGTGAGAAGCTAGTAGCAAAGAATGCAACAGCTAACACAGATGTTGAACGGGTTAGAAAATTCCCAGAACCTTCACTACCAAAAACAGTTTGAGAAGCACCGCCACCAAAGCTGGCGCCCGCATCAGCACCCTTACCTTGCTGGATCAATACTAATCCGATGATAATAAGGGCTACAATGATGTGACCAATTAAAATTATACTTTCCATTATCCTGCCTAACTAGCTGCGTTACAGATTTGTAAAAAATCTTGTGCGTTAAGAGCTGCACCGCCAACCAAAGCACCATCAACATCTGCTTGAGCAAATATTGCCGCTGCGTTATTTGGTTTAACACTACCGCCGTATAAAATTTGTATCTTCTGGGCAATTTCAGAATTCAGTGCATTTAGCTGAACACGAATTGCTTTATGTACTGCCTGAGCCTGCTCTGGGCTTGCGGTTTTACCCGTGCCAATTGCCCATACCGGCTCATAAGCCACCACGGAATCTGCAAACCCCTGGATACCTACTTGATCTAGCACCGCCGAAATTTGCCCTGCAATTACCTGCTCGGTAATTCCAGCTTCTCGCTGCTCTAATGTTTCACCCACGCAAAGCACAGGGATTAACCTAGCTTGCTTAGCAGCAGCAAATTTCTTGGCTACTTGCTCACTGCTTTCGGCAAACAACTCACGGCGCTCACTATGACCCACAAGGGCATACTGAACATCAAATTCTTTCAACATGCTCGCACTGATCTCACCAGTATAAGCACCTTGCTCATATTCGCTTATATTCTGACTGCCACACTGTATAGCTGAACCCGCAAGCACGCTCTTACATTGTGTAAAATACGGCGCTGGCACACACACTGCAACTTGTGCACTTGTGTCACCTAAACCCGACACCAATTGCGTCAACCGGGTCTGATTTTCGGCTAAAGAGCCGTGCATCTTCCAGTTACCCGCTATCAATTTTTGACGCATAACAATTCCTCTACCTCAGGAAAGGGGCGATACTACCTAAGATAGGCAGATCAAGCAAGCCACGAGACCCTTTCTCCGCCCCACTTAACCAGCAAACTTACGTTATGATGTAGCGCTTACCACATCCACCAAACGATCAACCAAGGCATTTACCAAAGACTCATCTTCACCTTCCGCCATCACCCTTACCACCGGCTCAGTTCCAGAAGGCCTTAATAAAATACGACCACGGCCAGCAAACTCTTCTTCCGCCTGCTTCACCGCTTCAATAATTTCGACTGACTCAACCACTGACTTGTCGACCACCTTCACATTCTTCATAATCTGAGGCAGCTTAGTCATGCCTTTTTTATAATCATGCAGTTTTTTGCCATGAGCCTGCAGCGCTTGCAGTACCTGCAAAGCAGCTACAATACCATCCCCTGTTGTGGTCGCATTCAAACAAAGGATGTGACCTGAATTTTCACCACCCAGCGCCCAATTATGATCCTGCAATTGCTGCATCACATATCGATCCCCCACATTGGCACGCACAAATGGAATATCCAAATCCTTAAGGGCAAGCTCCATACCTAGATTTGTCATCAAGGTACCCACAACACCACCTTGCAAGGTGTCTTGGTCATACTGATTACGGGCAATCATGTAAATCAACTCATCACCGTCTACCAATTCCCCTTCATGATCCACCATGACCACACGATCACCATCGCCGTCAAAGGCAATTCCTAGGTCCGCTCTTAGCTCAACCACTTTGGCCTGAAGAGCCTTAGGAGAAGTAGAGCCCACTTTTTCATTAATATTTAGACCATCTGGCTCATCACCTATAGTCACAACATCCGCACCCAGCTCATCAAATACCAAAGGCGCAATTTGATAAGTAGCACCATGAGCGCAATCCAATACGATACGCATGCCTTTTAGGCTTAAACCGAATACGGTACTTTTACAAAACTCCACATATCGGCCAGCGGCATCTTCTATACGACGCGCCTTACCTAGCTGATCCGACTCAGCAATATCCATAGGCTGATCTAATAGAGCCTCAATAGCATTCTCGGTTTCATCATCCAACTTACTTCCGTCAGCCGAGAAAAACTTAATACCATTATCATAATATGGGTTATGAGAAGCACTGATTACTATGCCCGCATCCGCATGAAATGTGCGTGTTAAGTAAGCAATACCCGGTGTAGGCATAGGGCCTAACAACCAGCTGTCAACACCTGCGGCAGACAACCCCGCCTCAAGCGCAGACTCAAACATATAACCTGAAATACGAGTATCTTTGCCGATTAAGATTTTACGTTTGCCCTGACTGGCAAAAACCTTACCTGCAGCAAACCCTAGACGCATCACAAACTCAGGAGTGATAGGTGCTTCACCTACTCGACCGCGGATACCATCTGTACCAAAATATTTACGAGACATGACCTTTCCTTATCCTGCTAAATTCTTTTAATTATTCTTTATCATTACTGACTTTATGTAATCAAACCGTATTCTTGAGAGGCCTTAAAAACTCGTAACGCGTCAGACGTTGCTTTAACATCATGCACCCGTACAATTTTGGCCCCATTCATCACCGCAATTAGCGCCCCCGCTACACTGCCGTGCAGGCGCTCACCAACTGGCCTTGCTTCTCCCTGCGAGCCCTGTAACGCAGAACCAATCATGCTTTTACGAGAGAGGCCTGCCAATACCGGCACACCTAAATCTAAAAATCGATCAAGTTGCCCTAATAGCTGGTAATTATGAGCCATGGATTTACCAAATCCAAATCCGGGGTCAATCAATATACGGCTTTTTTCTAACCCTGCCGACTCACACTCAGAAATGCGAGCCTGTAAAAAGCCAAATACATCATTTACAACCTGAGAGTAAGAGGGATTGACCTGCATCGTACTCGGCTCACCTTGCATATGCATAAGACAAACAGGCAAACCTGTTTTAACAGCCACCTCTAAAGCACCATCACGACTTAAGGCACGTACGTCATTTAGAATGTGCGCCCCAGCCTTTTCAGCCTCGCTCATCACTTGAGCTGAACTGGTGTCTACACTGATACAAACATCTATATTTGCAGCAATATTTTCAATAACTGGAATCACGCGATCCATTTCTTGCTGCAAAGTGACTGACTCAGCCCCTGGACGCGTAGACTCGCCACCCACATCAATAATCGTGGCCCCATCAATATGCATAGCTTCAGCTTGCTTGATAGCAGCCGACAAATCGGAAAACTGCCCACCATCACTAAATGAATCTGGCGTGGTATTTAATACCCCCATCACTTGAGCAACCGTTAAATCTAAAATACGGTCGGCGCAATGTAACTTCATCTTAATTCTACCTAAATATAGAAGCGTGCTTTATACAGGGTTTTAATACTGCAAACAAAAGAAAGGCAACACAGAGTGTTGCCTTAGGGTATTACTACAGTCATGCTTTTTTAAGTTTAATGCTCTGTGGCAGTCTCGCCTGAGTCAGGCTTAGAGTCATCAGAAACATCCACTTTCACCTCAGTATCCACAGCCTCTGCATCACCAGATGAATCGCCATTATCCCCATCGTCAGACCAAGATTGTGGAGGACGAGGCTTTTGACCATTCATAATGTCATCAATCTGAGCCACATCAATGGTTTCATACTCCATCAATGCATCCTTCATTAGTTCTAACTTATCGCGATTATCTTCCAGAATTTTAAAGGCGCGATTATAACAATCGTCTAATAAACCTTTAATTTCTGAATCAATGGTACTGGCTGTATCATCAGACAAGTGAGACATTTGACCACCACCGCCGCCACCTAAGTAGCCGCCACCCTGCTCTTCTTCAGTATATAGTTGCGCACCTAACTTATCGGATAGCCCCCACTTGGTCACATAGTTACGAGCATATTGAGTAGCACGTTCGATATCATTTGATGCACCAGTGGTGACACCGTCTTTACCTAAGGTCATTTCTTCAGCAATTCGGCCGCCGTACAACGAGCAAATATTGCTTTCAATACTGCGCTTACTCATGGAGTAACGGTCTTCTTCAGGTAGGAACATGGTCACACCCAAAGCGCGACCACGCGGAATAATCGATACTTTGTACACAGGGTCATGCTCAGGCACGACACGACCTACAATGGCATGACCAGCTTCATGATAAGCCGTATTCTCTTTTTCTTTATCCGACATCACCATGGATTTACGCTCAGCACCCATCATGATTTTGTCTTTGGCTTTTTCAAATTCTTCCATGGTCACATTGGTACGATTAGCACGGGCTGCAAACAAAGCCGCTTCGTTTACTAAGTTGGCCAAATCAGCACCAGAAAACCCCGGTGTACCACGTGCAATAACTTGTGCATCAATGCCATCAGAAACAGGCACTTTACGCATGTGTACTTTTAAGATCTGCTCGCGACCACGGATATCTGGCAAGCCAACCACCACCTGACGGTCAAAACGACCCGGGCGCAATAGCGCAGGGTCCAATACATCTGGGCGGTTTGTCGCAGCGATCACGATAATGCCGTCATTGCCTTCAAAGCCGTCCATTTCTACCAGTAGCTGGTTTAACGTTTGCTCACGCTCATCATTACCACCACCATGACCACCGCCACGATGGCGACCGACCGCATCGATCTCATCAATGAAAATAATACAAGGCGCTTGT
>CAJXIT010000030.1 GCA_913054055.1 uncultured Thalassolituus sp. | reverse complement strand
TGCTAGATCACCTTGAGATATTTTCATTGGATCTAGAAATTCTTCTTTAAGTATTGAACCAACACTGGCTGGCTCATGCCCTGGTATACGAAATTCAGCCGTCATAGCCCACCTCATTAATAGTTGTGAGGGTCAAGATAAAGCTCTGTTGCTTTTCCATCAGCCCATTTAAAAATCAATCTATATTGTTTGTTTATCCTAATAGAGCACCAATCTTTAAGATTGCCTTTAAGGTGTTCAAACCTATTTCCAGGCGGACACCTTAAATCCTTCTCTTCGCTAGCAGCATGAATAATGGTTAGCTTTCTATTTAAAGCATTCGTTATGTCGCTAGGTATCTTCTTGCTGGCAGTTGCTTCCCAGTAGTAATCTGAGAGCCAGTCATCCTTGAATGATTCGATCATGGATTTAATGTAGCATGTAACGTTACACGTTACAACTTGATGGCTATTCAATATAGTTTTACATATATGAGTTTATATTCCCGATGCTTCTACTAAAGGGCGGTAAGTAAGGTCTGATTAAATGGGATATAGAGTGAGGAAATAAAAAACGGCCCGTAGGCCGTTGAGTGTTTGTTCCGGCGCGGGGCACCGTCACACAGTATGAGAATTAATCCTCATACTCTTCGATAGCAGGACAGCTACAGATTAAATTACGATCTCCATAAACATCATCAATTCTATTCACCGTTGGCCAGAATTTATTTTCATAAACACCCGGTACTGGGAATGCTGCTTGCTGGCGTGAGTAAGGGCGGTTCCATTCACCTGAAATGTCTTTCACAGTGTGCGGTGCGTTTTTAAGTGGATTGTTTTCTTCGTCCATTTCGCCAGCGTGTACCGCGTTGATTTCTTCGCGGATGCACACCATGGCTTCGATAAAGCGATCCAGCTCGGCTTTTGATTCAGACTCTGTTGGCTCAATCATAAAGGTGCCCGCAACCGGGAAGCTCATGGTTGGCGCGTGGAAACCGTAATCGTTTAGACGTTTTGCAATATCTACTTCTGTGATGCCGGTTTCTGCTTTGATTGGGCGTAAATCCACAATACATTCGTGAGCAACACGACCGTTACGACCTGAGTATAAAATTGGGTAATGTTCGCCCAGTTTTTTGCTTAGGTAGTTACCGTTTAATAGGGCCATTTGTGTGGCCTGACGTAAACCTTTTGCACCCATCATGTGAATGTACATGTATGAGATGGTTAGGATAGACGCTGAACCGTAGGGTGCTGCGCTCACTGCTGTTTGGCCAACTGACTCATCTTCAATTGGGCGCACGCTGTGGTTAGCAATAAACGGTGCAAGGTGTTTGGCTACACCGATTGGGCCCATGCCCGGACCGCCGCCACCGTGTGGGATAGCGAAGGTTTTGTGTAGGTTCATGTGACTAACATCAGCACCGATGTAACCCGGAGCAGTGATGCCCACTTGTGCGTTTAGGTTGGCGCCGTCCATGTAAACTTGGCCGCCGTTTTCATGAATCATGGCACAAATTTCTTTGGCGCCGTCTTCATAAATACCGTGAGTAGATGGGTATGTCATCATTAAGCACGATAGGCTGTCTTTTAGTTCTTCTGCTTTTGCTTTTAGGTCGTCAAAGTCAACGTTACCTTGCTCATCGCATTTTGTTACTACCACGCGCATGCCGGCCATTTGAGCCGATGCTGGGTTAGTACCGTGTGCTGATTGTGGAATCAGGCATACGTTACGGTGGCCTTCGTCGTTTGATTCGTGGAATTTTTTAATGGCCATTAGACCTGCGTATTCACCTTGTGCACCTGAGTTAGGTTGCATACAAATGGCATCAAAGCCGGTGATGTCGCGTAACCATTCGTCAAAGTTGGCTAATAGTTTTTCGTAACCTGGGGTTTGCGATTTAGGGGCAAACGGGTGAATGCCACCAATGGTTGGCCAGGTCACTGGAATCATTTCTGATGTGGCGTTCAGCTTCATGGTGCAGCTGCCCAGTGTGATCATGCTGTGGTTCATGGCAAGGTCTTTATTTTCAAGACGCTTCATGTAACGCAGCATTTCGTGTTCAGTGTGGTAGCTGTTGAATACTGGGTGAGTTAAGAAGTCGGTGTTACGTTTTAGTGACTCAGGGATCGAGCTTTCTACTTCGCCATCTAACATATCGATGTCAAAGTTGTCTTGCGTGGCTTCTAGGCCTGTGATCACGGTGAATAGAGTTTTCAGGTCATCACGAGTGGTGTTTTCGCTGATGCTTAAACCGATAAAGCCGTCTAAATCCACTTGGCTTTGAGTACGCAGGTTAATCTCTGCTTTTTCAGCACGCTCTAAAATGGCGACTTTGTTGGGTACTTCGATGGTTAGGGTATCGAACGCATTTTGGTTGTCGATCACTAGGCCTTCGATGTCTGCATCGGTTAATGCGGCGGCTAAAATTTCGGTCATGCGGTGAATACGTGTGGCGATGCGGATGATGCCGTCACGACCGTGGTAAACCGTGTAGAACGACGCAAGGTTAGATAATAAAACCTGAGCCGTACAAATGTTTGATGTGGCTTTCTCGCGGCGGATATGTTGCTCACGGGTTTGCAGAGCCATACGTAATGCGCGGTTACCTGAAGCATCAATAGACACACCGATTAAGCGACCCGGCATAGAACGTTTGAACGCATCTTTGGTGGCAAAGAATGCCGCGTGTGGGCCACCAAAGCCCATTGGCACACCAAAGCGTTGGCTGTTACCTAGGGCAACGTCAGCGCCCAGTTCGCCCGGCGATTTTAATAGGGCAAGTGCCATAAGGTCGGTAGACATGGCTACCATGGCGTTCTTTTCATGCAGCTGAGCGATTAGGTCTTGGTAATCGGTCATTGAGCCGTCTACGGCTGGGTATTGGAATAAAGCACCAAAGCAGTCAACGTCGGCGGCGGTAATGGCTGGGGCAATGTGCAGTTCCCAACCAAAGCCTTCAGCACGGGTTTTTAATACGTCGATGGTTTGCGGTAGGCAAAGCTCATCTACAAAAAATACGTTAGATTTGTTTTTACGCACCTGACGTTTGATCAATGCCATGGCTTCAGCGGCAGCGGTGGCTTCGTCTAATAATGACGCGTTAGCCAGTTCCATGCCGGTCATGTCGATGACCATTTGCTGGTAGTTAAGTAGGGCTTCTAAACGGCCTTGGGCAATTTCAGGCTGGTAAGGGGTGTAGGCTGTGTACCAACCTGGGTTTTCTAATACGTTACGCACAATCACGTTTGGCAGTGAGGTGTCGTGGTAGCCCATGCCAATGTAGCTTTTGAATACTTGGTTTTGGTCGGCAAGGGCTTTTAGGTTGGCCAGTGCTTCGGCTTCTGGAATGGCGTCGCCCATTTGTAGGAACGGCTCACGCAGAATGGATTCAGGCACGATTTGCTTGGTTAGGTCGTCTAACGATTCTGCGCCCACTTCAGCCAACATGGTGTTGATGTCGCTGATGTTTAAGCTTAAGTGACGGCCGATGAACTCGTCGCGGTTTTCTAATGCGCTTAAATTAGGTTGAGAGGGTGTCGCCATGGAGGGTGCCTTCTATAGTAAATCGGAATCTATCAAGCTGTTTATTAGTTGTAGCTGGCTAAGGTTAACCTTGCTAGCAACGGCCTTAATAGAGCCTTATTAGCCAAAATTTTAATGGGCGCGATTGTATCAGTGAGTGCAGGGGATGTCAGTTTAAATGGCCGGATTAGCCTAGAACAAAGTTCGATTGCAAAAATTACTCATGTTGGGGTGAGCGCCATGCATATCCGCTGGAGTCATGTCTAATGATGGTGCACATTTTAATGCTTATTTAGCTTGGATTGAACATATTATAGACAGTTATAAATGCTAAATTTAAGTGCCTAATTTAAATACCTATTAGCTAGGCTAAAGGTATTTAAAATAGGTGGTCAGGTTCAATGGCTGGGTTTTATGAGTGAATTCAATGGCTGAGTGTGTGGCTTAGCTGAAAGCCCCAGATCAAAATGATAATGGGCTTGGTTTTTATCAATGACGGGTGAGGCCATTTCGTATAGCGGTTTAGCAAAAAATTGTAAGCTGGATACTTCTTGCACCTGGTGTCGCAGCCATTGTTTAAGCATTTGGGGTTTGAACATTTTATGGCGAATATAATAATTAATCAGTGGGCCGATGATGGGCAGATCTGATCCTATTATGCTGTTTACGGTGTAGCGGGTGCCATAATCCATGGCTTCAAATGTATGTACGATGCGGCCAAACGTGAGCCCTAACATTTCAGGTTGTGCAATCATGGTGGTGTCGTTCATTTTTATGATGCGCCCGGCCCCTTTGCTGTTGTATGGGCCAAACCATTCTTTACGGGATACCAGTGCCCCTTCCGTCATGCCGTAAATGCCACTTGGTGCGGGTTCTTTTACTTCAATGTAACCGTGTTCCGTTGGGTGAAATATGTGATAAAGGGGAATGGCTTCGCCATTAAGTTGAACCGTTGAAATAGGTAATACCCGATAAAACAGCGACACCATTTTAGGTTCAATATTCAGCAAAGGAAGGTGCTCGATGGTGATGTGTAAGCGGCCATCTTGTAATACGTTTATTTGGCTGCTTGCTTGTGTGTAATCGGGCAGTGCCCATGGTAGGTTTCTTGGTTCGTGGTGCGGGAATTCCGGCAGGGGTTTAAACCAAATGAACGCAGCCATAAACATAATGGCTGCGAGTAAGGCAAGAATGGTTTTGGTTATGGCTTTTATCATATTTATTATTCTTTTTATGATGTTAAAAGCGTTGGGTCAGTGGCTGATGGCAGCCCCCAAGCTTAATTGGTAAATCTGAACCCCTAAAAATAACAGGCACATAGCGGCTGCGCTATATGGAATCCAGACACTGACCTTCATGGCCTTTTCTGGTTTATGTATTTCGCCTCTTAATATTTTAATTAAGGCCAGGTTAACCATTAAAAACACCAAAATAATAATGAAGCTGGTGATTTTGGCTAAGGTGGTTAAGTCTAAGTTAGTGGCCAGTACCCAAACCGTTATCCCAATAATGATGGTGGCAATGTAAGGGGTTTTACGTGTTGGGTGGATAGTGGATAACCACAGAGGGGCCATATTGTGCTTGCCCATGCCGTAAAGCACCCGGGCGCCCATAATGATTTGCACCAGTGCGCCGTTAACAACCGCAGCCAGAGAGATAAGGCTCACAAACCAAGCCAGTTTTTCGCTGTGCTGCAGCATGATATCGGCCATGGGTGCTTTACTGGCAGTCAGCTCATCAAGGGGGAGTTGTAAAATGGCGGCCAGGGCAATCACATAATAAAATAAACTGCTGATAATGATGGCGGCAATAATGGCCTTGGGCAGGGTTTTTTCTGGCTCTTTTACTTCTTCGGCCATGTTGACCATGTCTTCAAAACCAATGAAGGCATAAAACGCTAAAAACGCCCCTAATAACACCCCAAACCATAATCCGTTTTCCAGTATAGGTGGTGTCAGCTCAGGCAAGCGTTCAGGAATGGTGAGGAAAGCCGGGGCGCTGACAAATAAAATCAGTAGTAAGCCTATGATGCCCATTATGGTGGTAATGGCCGTGACCATCACAGATGCATTGACCCCCCAAACCGCTAAGCCTGTCATGGCAAGCAATAACAAGGTGATGGCCCAAAAATCGCTAATATCCACAAACACCTGTAAGTAACCCACAAACCCGTTTGAAATGGTGGAAGCACTGACCACGCCGGTTAATATCACCATCCAACCCACAATGGTTGATAGCTGGCGGATGCCAAACGCTTCTTGGATGTAAACCGCTTCGCCGGCACTTTTAGGATGACGAGAACTTAAGGCGGCATAGCTGTAACCACTTAAGCCGGCTAATAGGGCGGCGACTAAAAACGAAATTGGCGCATAAATGCCTGCACTAATGGCGACCTTTCCTACTAACACATAAATCCCTGCCCCAAGAATGGTGCCAAGGCCGTACAGGGTAAGTAATGGATAGCTGATGGTGCGTTTCAGTGTGTTCTGGTCTTGCATGAATGCTGTCCTTAGATTGTGACCATATTGTAATGCCTTGGCTAAAAAATAGGTTGAGGTGAATCAACCGTTTTATCATATCACCAAAATCTTGCTTGGAGATTTAAAGTGCCGTGCTACAAAATTTGTAGGAGTGTAGCTAACTACACTTCTACGTTATTGCGGGTTTATCAATTTATAGGCACAAAAAAAGCAGCCGAAGCTGCTTGTGTTATTGGGTTGTCTAAAAATGTTACCTAACGTCAACAATCACGCCAGGTTTAATTTCTTTAAGTTTATTGGCATCTATGATGCCCGTTTTTTTGATGATTGGGCCGTCAGTGGCGGGGTCAAAAGTTCCTGGTCCAACAGGCCCAACTACGGTTCCTTTTTTATTAGAGCCTGGGTCTTGTCCTGGGTTAGTGGTCGAGCCTCTTGGTGTTTCATTAAGAATTTGAGGGTCGACCTCTCCGCCTTCCTCATTAGTGCCGGCGATGCCCGTAGTTCGACTATCTCCATTATTGAGTTGTCCCTTGGGAGTAGGGTCCTTGGTTTCGGTATTTTCGTTTTCATTGTTCACCAAGCTTTTGAAAGGGGGAAGGCTCTCTGCGAACTCATTCATTTTTTCAGGTGCTATCACGCCGGAGGACTGAATTTCTGCAACATGTTGTTCTTTCTCCTTTTCAGTTCGGTTTTGTGGCCAGACTGGGCCGTCTTCATCGTTTGCCAGGATACCTGGTCTATTTGCAGCAAAGCCTTCTGATAATGTATTGACTAATGTCATGGTGGGGCTTTCAATACCTCGTCGAGTAAACTGGTCTCCTTGCCTGACGATGCTTTCACCTGCGCTGTTTTCGATGCGATTAAATTGACCATCTTTATCAAAAATCAAATAGGCTGTTTCAACCTGTAGCTCAGCGATTGATCTTTTAACGAGAAGGTTGAGAGAGCTTTTTATTTGATTTTGTTGAATGGTTGGGCGCTTATTTTCGATCGCTGACGTGACCGTGTTGCCGCCTGCAAAAGTGATTGGGCTAAGTATGAGTGAGGTGTAGGTGAAAAGTACGAGTTTGAGAAAGTGGTTTAACATGACTATTTCCTTATAGTTGTAAGTTCGAAGGTGATCTTACGTAAGCCGCTTACTTGAACAAGGTAGTCGTATAAGTTTTGTGTGTTTTTAATAATTGAGTATGGCTTCGAAGTTAATTCCTGGGTCGTTAGTATTAGGCAGGTTGTTTTTTAAAATACGGTTGCAAACAATAGGCACAAAAAAGCAGCCGAATCTGCTTTTTCTTACAATCTAAAACCGTTGGTGATTAGTCACACTCTGCTTCATATTGCTCGGCAGATAACAAGGCTTCAACTTCGCTTGCTTCTGTTGATTTGATTTTAAAGAACCAAGCGCCGTCATAAGGCTCTTCGTTTGCTTTTTCAGGCTCATCTACCAGCATTTCGTTTACTTCTACAATCTCACCTGATAGTGGAGAGTAGATGTCAGATGCTGCTTTTACAGATTCTACAACTGCAATGGCGTCGTCTTTGTTTACTTCAGCGCCAACTTCAGGCAATTCAACAAACACAACATCGCCAAGTGCTTCTTGTGCAAAGTCAGTGATACCAACAGTGTAAATGCCATCGCCTTCGTCGCGAATCCACTCGTGTGAAGCGATGTATTTTAGTTCAGCAGGTATATTTGCCATGGTTCATTTCCTTAAGGTCGTTCTTTTAATATTCGCAGTTTAGCTAAAAAAATCATTCAGCCAACGTTTATTTTCAAATTCTTATCGAAAGCGAGGCTTTATTTGTAAACTTTTTTGCCATTGCGTACAAATGGCATGGTGACCATGCGTACTGGAACCGCTTTACCACGCATGTCTACCGCACACTCATTACCGGCATCGGCGGGTACACGAGCCATGGCGATGGATTGCTGTAATGTTGGAGAGAACGTCCCTGAGGTGATCTCCCCTCGCTTGTCAGAAGCAGTGAAAATGACTTTTTGATGGCTACGCATGACGCCGCGAGTTTCTAATACTAGGCCCACTAGCTTATATTCAATGCCCGCTTCTTTTTCTTTAACTAATGCGTCTTTACCAATGAAGTCACGGTCGTCTGATAGGGCGATGGTCCAACCCATACCGGCTTGCCAAGGCGTGATGGTTTCGTCCATGTCATTGCCGTATAGGTTCATGCCCGCCTCTAGACGTAATGTATCACGTGCGCCAAGGCCGATGGGTTGAACACCTGCTTTTAGTAAGCTGCTCCAAAATGCCATGGCTTCCTCAGCAGGTACCATTAGCTCTAATCCGTCTTCGCCGGTATAGCCAGTGCGACCAATGAACCATTCTCCGGCTGGTAGGCCTTGGAATACAGCAAGGTTTTCAATGACAGCGGCTTGTTCAGCAGATACGGCTGCTTTCGCTTTTTCAATGGCTTGAGGGCCTTGAACAGCGATCATGGCAAAGTCAGGTTGTTCAGTGAGGGTGACATCAAACTTATCAGCTTGTTTGTTCATCCAAGCCAGGTCTTTCTCGCGAGTTGCGCAGTTAACCACTACACGGAATCCTTTCAGGAAGTCAGCGCGATAAACAATTAGGTCATCGATTACGCCGCCTTTTTCATTAAGCATGCCGCTGTATAAAGCCTTGCCGTCAGTTTTAAGCTTGGCCACGTCATTGGCTAATAGGTATTGAAGGTAAGCGGTAGCATCGGCACCGGTTACGTCAACGACTGTCATGTGGCTAACATCAAACATGCCAGCGTCTTCACGCACCATGTTGTGTTCTTTTAGCTGTGAACCGTAATGAATGGGCATATCCCAACCACCAAAATCTACGATTTTAGCGTCAGCTGCTAGATGTGCGTCATATAAAGCGGTGCGTAGGCCCATGTGTTCAACGTCCAATAAGTTGTATTTTGCGCGCATTATACCGATGCATGGGTTTTCAGCCAATGTGAAGTTTTCAATTAAACATGAGGGATATGAGTGGTTTGCTTAGTTGGGTTTAGGCTATGTGCTTGGCTGGTGAAGCAGTAATAGAGTTGAAGGGTTGGAATCAGTTATTCCAGCGGCCCACACCACGGTCAATGAACTCAACGGCTAGGCCATTGGTGCCTGCTCCGGTGCCATTTGTGCTGATGTCTACCGCGTTGTTAGTTGGGATGTTCATGAAAAATCCCTTAGTGGTGTTTTGGTAAGTGCTGCCAGATAACCCACCCGTTAACCAGCTGCTGGCGCCAGTCTGAAATGAAAGGAAGAAGTCTGATGTTGAGGTGCCGTCTTCATCTGCAACCGATAAGCTTTGAATGTTGCTGAGTGCCACACAGTCGGTGCCGTCGATACAGGTGCTGCCATCAACCCCTATGTATGTGGCGTGATTAGAAGTTTGTGTGCCGCCGCTACCAGTGAATAGGGCTGAATTGGCTGTGGCCGAACCGTTTAGCATCATATCGATGTTACCGCTAAAGCTGGTTAGGTCCATTTGCAGTATGCCTTGGGCTTCGCCAAAGCCAATGCGAAAACCCGTTAGGTTGTTGGCCGCATCGGTAGACCATTCAAAATAAGGATCTTTAAACTCGAACGGCACAATGGTGTTGCTGGTAGTGTCGATATAACCAAGGGAGAAGTTAGTGGCTGCAATGTCGATGGTCCCTGCTGTTGAAGAGAGATCCCCTAAAATCAGACTATCGGCATTGGCTTGAATTTGAATTTCTTGACCAAATGTAATTCGGCTAACTTGATCAGAGTTATTGGCATTAACATAACTGTCCATATTGATATAAGCCTGACCGACGGTGCTTTCAAGCGCCGAGTCGTCCATAGGCTTTAGCTGTGCAGTAGCTTGAGTACTCAAGGCTATGACAGGTAAAAGCAATAGGCTTTTTATGGATGGATAGTGAGTCATGTTTTTAAATCTTTGGCTCTTTTATTGTTTTTATGGGCCTAATTCTCTGAAATCGGCCATTTCTAACCAAATTTTCAGGAAGCAGCAGATTAGCGTAATGTAACGCAATGTCAAAGTGCAGCGGTCGAATTTTAGCGTGTAAGTTTATGTAACTGGAACAATAGTTAGGCAATTAAAAAAATTAAGTGTACAGCTGTACCATTAGCAGGCTAATTCTTGTTCTTTTATCAGTACGGCTCATCAGACCAGTTGATGGGTGATGAGTTCCCAAAACAGGTATTAGTAATACTTATTAGTCTCTAGAAAAAATTAAATTGTTTTATTAATGCTCTGTGTGATTTCATGGCAATACTCATAGGCTGATGGATGGGTTTATGGGTAATCATTTGCTGTAAATAGACGAATAGTTAATGAGGAATACCATGAGTAATGTTGTGACGTTTTATTTTGATTTTGTCAGCCCTTACAGTTATTTAGCGCAAAAGCGATTGGGGCAAGTGCTGGAAGAAACAGGTGCTCAGGTGCAGTATGTGCCTGTTTTTCTTGGGGGCTTGCATCAAGCTCAAGACGTGAAGTCACCACCTATGGTGCCAGCAAAAGCCAAGTGGATAGTGAGAGACTGCCATATGTGGGCGCAGCAGTTCTCGATACCTTTGAAATGGCCTGCTCAATTTCCATTTAACACCCTGTTTTTATTAAGGTTATGCGTGTGGTTACAGCAAGCCCAGCCTGAGAAGGTGAATGAATTTGTGGATCAAACGTTTAAGGCCGTATGGGAGCAAGGATTAGACTGCCATAATCAAGCGGATGTAAGTAGTTACTTACACCGCTTGGGCTTTGATGGCGCGCAAGTGATGGCGGGCGTATCAGACCCTGACGTTAAGAAGGGATTGATCGAAAACGGTGAGCTAGCGGTTAAAAAAGATATGTTTGGGCTGCCGGTTTTTGAGGTGGATAACAAGTTATACTTTGGCCAAGACAGGCTGCACTTTGTGACAAAGGCACTGGCAGGTCATCCATTAAATGACGGTTCTGATTTAACCAGTTAGTTGAGGCCAGATTGAAACAAGAAATGTATTGTGACCCTTGCCCTTTGTGCAGTACTCAAGGGGCTGAGTTGTATCATCAAGATGCTAATAAGCGCAGCCAGCGACCTTATCATCAGTGCATTGAATGCCACTTGGTATTTGTGCCATCAGCTTTCTATTTATCTCAGCAGCAAGAAAAAGCAGAGTACGATTTACATGAAAATGTATTAAACGATGAGGGTTATCGTCAATTTTTATTGCGGTTCTTAAATCCGTTTAAAGACAAACTGGTAGCTGATGCGAATGTACTGGAATTTGGCTGCGGCCCAGGACCTGCTTTGGCCAGTATGATGGGGGATTTGGGTTATCACGTTAGTTTGTATGATCACTTTTATTACCCTGACAAAACTGTGCTACGGCAGGGGGGTTATGATGGCATCAGTGCCACTGAGGTCATTGAGCATGTGCATGACCCAAAAGCGGTTTTTGAGTCTTTAATAAGTTTACTTAAACCAAGTGGCGTATTAGGTTTGATGACAAAATTAGTGCAAGGACCTGAAGCTTTTAGCCGCTGGCATTATAAAAATGATATGACCCATGTGTGTTTTTACAGTGAAGCCACTTTTCAATGGCTGGCTCAGCGCTATGGTCTAACACTGAGCTTTCATGGGGCGGATGTGATCTTGCTAGAGAAACGGCGTGGGTAAGCTCTAGTCAGTGGGCAGTTCTTTGGCTTCGGTAATGGAGTTTAATAAGACACCCATGGCCTCAATCATGCCATTGACCTCTGGTTCGATATCGTGGTTCTCTTCTTTCACTTTTGCATCAATTTTGACACATAGGTCGTATAGATCGTTGGCAGCTAGGTTACCGGTTACCCCTTTAAGGGCGTGGTTGATTTCGTGAACGGCGGTCCAGTCTTGAGCGTCAAATGCGGCCTTTAGTTTATTTACATCCTCTGTATGACCTGCCTCAAACATGCCCAGTAAGCGAACAAATAATGTTTTTTTGCCCCCAAGCTGAGTAAGTGCCTTTGTGAGGTCTAAGCCTGGAAGAGAATTTGGCCAATCTGACACATTCATATCCTTATTAGGTTTGTATATTTATTCAGTTTGGATCAGATAGGTGCCTTGTCAAACTGGATATGGCTGCAACAACCTATTTACCAAGAAGAATCCTAGCCTTAGGCCTGTTAATGCTTATCAGGATGGTGGTTTTGAGGTTTAATAGGCGATTGTCTTAGTCTGTGTTTTTTTATGTTCCACCTTTATCAATCCAATAAAATAGAAGCGCTTCTGGCGCAGTTGGTTAAGCTGCTGTTGCAGCAAGAAACCAGCCCATTAAAGAGCCAAACGGTGGTGGTGGAAAACCCTGGGCTGGCCCATTGGTTAAAAATGCAGCTGGCCAATTCACTGGGGATTGCAGCCAATATCGAATTCCCCATGCCCTCTCGTTTCTTTTGGCAAATTCAACGCAGTATTCAACCTGATTTAGACGAAGAGTCCGTATTTTCTAAAGACACCCTGACGTGGCTAATTTTAGAGTGTTTAGAGACGCCTGAATTATTGAATTTGCCAAGTTTTGAGCTTTTAAATACCTACTTAAACGACCATGATTCCAACCCTGTTTCTGATCAGCAGCAAGCATTGAAGCGTTACCAACTCGCCACAACCATTGCCGATTTATATGACCAATATTTGGTATTCAGGCCTGACTGGATAGAAGCTTGGCAACAAAACAATTTTCATATGGGTTCAGAACCATTAGGCGACCAAGTTTGGCAGGCGCAGTTATGGCTTGAAATACTAAAGTTGGCAGAGCAAAAAGAATTATCGACCCAACACCGAGCCACAATGTTGAACGATTTTATGCAGGCGTTAACACAAGGGGAGAATAAACAGGCTTTACCCAGCGACGTCATTTTATTTGGTTTTTCGGCCTTACCAAAGCATCAGGTGGAAACCTTAAGCCTGTTATCAAATAATATGGATGTGCATTTACTCACACCTAACCCAAGTATGCATTATTGGGGGGATGTGATTGATGAAACCGTGCAAGCCAAATTACGAATGAAAAATAAATCCGTTGAGCTGGCGGATGCGGGTAATGATTTATTGGCCTCTTTGGGCACCATGGGAAAAGATTTTCAGCGCATGTTATTAGAAATAGAGCGCATTGAAGAACAGCCAATGTTTTTTGATTCTCAAGATAAAAGTGTTTTGTGTGTGATTCAAAACCAAATCTTAAATCTGCAACAAGCCAAAGATTCCCAAACCATCATTGAACCCACGGACAAAAGCTTGCAAATAGTGGGCTGTCACAGCGCCACCCGTGAGGTGGAGGTTCTACACGATCATTTATTAAATATTTTTTCTACCACAACAACGGAACCACAAGACATCGTGGTAATGATCCCTGATGTGGCCAGTTATGCACCTTATATTGATGCGGTGTTTAATAGCTCTGGTTTTCATATCCCTTATTCTATTTCAGATCGGCCCGTGCAAGCGGAGCATCCGTTGATCGCTGCGTTCATTGCGTTATTAGAACTGCCAAATGGTCGCTTAACGTTTAGTGATGTTATGAGTCTGCTTGAAGTACCTTCTGTGTATCGTGCCTATGGTATTAATGAAGCGCATTTACCTAAATTAAAATCATGGGTCATAGATGCAGGCGTGCGCTGGGGATTTGATGGCGAGCAGCGCCAGAAGCAGGGGCTGCCTAGCTGGGAGCAAAACACCTGGTTATGCGGATTTAAGCGCTTGCTGATGGGCTATGCCGTTAATAGTCATGAATTAGTGAACGGCATATCACCCATTAAAAATGTTGAAGGCTTAGACGCCAGCTTACTGGGACCATTGATACAATTTGTGAATGGCTTGCATGATTTTATGTTAGAGACCGAACAGCCGTTAAGTGCACATAAGTGGTCTGAATATTTACATAGAATATTGAACGTCAGTTTTGATGTGAATGACGCTGAGCAACCTGTGGTTGAACACATATATCAAGCCATAGAAAACTGGGTTTCAAGTATTCAGCGGGTTTCATATGAAGCACCATTGCCGTTCAGTGTGCTTGCAGATGGGTTGAAACAAGGCTTGCAGCGACAAACAGGTTCGCAACACTTTATGGTGGGTAAAGTTAACTTTTGTACCTTACTGCCCATGCGCAGTATTCCATTTAAGGTGGTGGCTGTATTGGGATTAAATGACCAAGACTATCCTAGGTCTGTGACACCCAATTCATTGGATTTAATGCGCTTTAAACGACGTATTGGGGATCGCTCGCGCCGTGATGAAGATCGCTATTTATTCTTAGAGGCCATTTTATCGGCCAGAGAATCTTTGTGGTTAAGCTATAAAAGCCGAGATCAAAAAGAAGATAAGCCTTTAACCCCTTCTGTGGTGCTGGCTGAGTTATTGGATTATTTACAAGAAGGCTTTGTATGTGATGACGGTACACAGCCTTTAGACACATTATTTACTCAGCATCCCTTGCAGCCGTTTAACGAAGCTTACTATTTATCAAACTCCCCATTGTTTAGCTTTAACAAAGATTGGCTGGCCGCCCATGATTCGGAGTTAGCAAGCAAAGAACATACGGGTGAAAACGTATTACCAAAACGGGAAAGCTTTGAGCAAAGCGAAATCTTATTAGATGACTTAGTCACGTTTTATCAAAACCCATCCAAGTTTTATTTGAACAAGCAACTTAATGCCAGTCTATCCATCTGGGCAGAATCGCAAGAAGATGATGAGCCGTTTGATTTAGATGCTTTAACACTGTTTAAAATGAAACAAGATTTATTAGACTCAGCCATTGCAGATATGGCGAATCATGGTGAATGCTCTGTACAGGCCCAGCATCAAACAAGTGTGTTAGGTAAATTGGCGTATGGAGAAATAGGTGAGAAACAATGGCAATCGTTACAAGTGGCCATTGCACCGCTTTTACAGCAATGTGAATCCCATATGCTTGAAAAAAATAAGCAGCCATTGGAAATCAATCTGCCATTTTATTCTTTGTTTTCAGATACAGACAAGATTGCTGAAGAAGTACCAGAAGAAATCTTGTCAATCTTGAAGGCCAGCGCTCAACCGCCTATTTCAGTGCTGGGTTGGATTTCACATGCTTATCAAGAACAGCTAGTGCATGTGGTGCCCAGTAAATTAAAAGCGAAGCATGTTGTTAAGTTGTTATTAGAGCACAGTATGTTGTGTGCCATGGGGCATCAATTTCATGCCCGCTTGGTGTGTCAGGATGCCGTTTTGACCATTGCACCTAAAGATAAAGTTAAAGCGAGAGAATACATCAAGCCCTTATTAGAGCAGTTTTTATTGGCACAGCTTCATCCCTTGCCTTTGTTACCTGAAACCGCGTGGCAATCCATACGCCCAGCCAATCATGGGGCTAAAAAAGAATACAGTCATAGCAAAGCAAGTAATGAAACGTTTTATGGCACCAGTGGCGACTTTGGTAAAGCCGCGGAAAGGGAGGACCTTCATGTTGAAAGGTGTTTGGGTTCTCTTAGCGAAATTCCACAGCAAACATTTTCTATGGCTCAAACATTATATTCGGACTGGCTCGATAGTATGGAGGTGAAACCTCATGACTGATCAAACCATTCAATCAGAAAAGCTAAATGTAGATATCTTGCCTTTAACAGGTATTCGCTTAATTGAAGCCAGTGCCGGTACAGGTAAAACGTACACCATTACCAGTTTGTATTTGCGTTTAATTTTAGGAGACGAGTGCACAGCTTTAAGTCCTGAGCAGATATTGGTTGTCACCTTTACCCGCGCAGCCACTGAAGAATTAAGAGATCGAATTCGGAAACGTTTAAAAGTGGCGCTGGCTGGGTTTAATCAAGGCACATGTGATGATCCTTTTATTGATCAGTTAAAGAATAAGTTAGATGCTGATCAGTTAAGTAAAGGCAAACAAAGGTTAAAAGACGCTCTGCAACTAATGGATTTAGCGGCCATTTATACCATACATGGTTTTGCTCAGCGGCTATTGCGCCAGTATGCGGTAGAAGCGGATGTATCCAGTGAATTTGAATTGATCATTAATGACGGGGATATTTTACTTCAGGCCGTTCAAGACGTTTGGCGTCGTTCGGTGTATCCACTTTCAGGTGACACCTTGTCACTGATTTTAAGTGCCTGGTCATCCCCTGAAGCCCTTCTAAAAAACGTGAGAAACCTACTGAATCAAGATGCCGAGTTTCATCTTGGTGATCACTCAGAAAGAGAGGATTTCGAAAAGGCGTCAGTACAGTATCATGGCGCCATTGAAAAATTGAAACAAGAATGGGCTGTGAGTGGACAAGGCTTTGTTGAAAGCATTAAAAATAATAAAGACTTAAATGGTACCTATAATAGAGGTTTCTTAGGTCGCATTAAAACCATTGACGCTTGTTTTGCAGGGCAACAGGTTAAATCTTCTGACTTAGAAAAAGCCTTTTCAAGCTTTACTAAGCAAGGTTTATTAAAATCAGTTAAAAAGAACGGTGAACCTGTTGAGCATAAGATCAGTGATGACTTTCAAGCTGCATGTGACTATTTAGGACCTTATGAAAAAGCCAAGTCGCTAGAATTAAAAAAATGGCGAATCAGTTTTATTAAGCAAATTAAGCAACGCTTACAGATTTTGAAAGACCAAAAGCAAGTGATTGCCACAGATGATTTACTACTTAAATTAAAACAGGGTTTATACAACCATGATGATGCCTTATTAGCGGACCCTATTCGTCAAATATTTCCAGTGGCGATGGTTGATGAGTTTCAAGATATCTCAAGTGAACGGGCACAACTGGTAAAGGCCTTGCGAGAGGCAAACCCTGGCAGTGCATTATTCTGTGTTGGTGATGATTGGCAGGCAATTTATCGTTTCACCGGCAGCGATCTTAACTTAACCACGGAGTTTGAACGTACATTTGGCACCACGCAAACCGTTACCTTAGATAAAACTTT
>CAJXIT010000029.1 GCA_913054055.1 uncultured Thalassolituus sp. | reverse complement strand
AATAACTATTAACTTCTCTCCTTTCAAGTAAATTAGGTAAAAGATCTGGTTTTTTTATTTTTCTTGTTAATAGCATGTAATACAAAGGAGTTTGCAAGCAAACTCCTTTTCTCCATAATTATAGCGCTTCTATAATACTTGCTGACAATGCATCTATGTCAGCAATAAAATCATAAGCATCTAATGTCGATCCAGTTCGTATTAAAACCAAATCCAATGATGGACAAGCAATAACAAATTGTCCACGAAGTCCAAACGCTATCATGGTATCTTCTGGTAAACTTGGCAAGAATTTACGACCATTTAATTGGCTGTTCAACCAAATCCCTGCACCATAGGTATACCCAAGGCTATTAGCCAATTCGACAGGCGTTTTCATAAAATCCATCCAGCCAGTCGATACTACCTGGTCTCCATTCCATGTACCGTTTTGCAAAAGAAATTGCCCTAGTCTTGCAAGATCATGAGTTGAAAATAACCCCTGCATACCAAATACCAAAGTACCACTTGCATCGGCTTGGATCACTGAATCTCGAATATCTAACCGATCTAGCAAACCGTAATTCAATTGAATTATAGATGACTCTAATGTCCCACCTAATCTGCGTTTTAGTTCACCCGCTAATACCATGCTATCACCAGTGGAGTAACTAAATACTGAGCCTGGCTCTGCAGCAAACGACTGACTAGCAGAAAATGTCGCCATATCATCTGCTACAAATAACATATTTGCATCAGACACAGGGTCATCATATGTTTCAGAAAAATCCAAACCACTTGTCATATTCAGCAAGTGTTTAAATGTAATATTACTGCGATTATCATTTTCCCATGCAGGTAAGTTTAATTCTGCATCTATTTGAATCACCCCCTGATCAGATAGCACTCCTGCAAATAGCGCTCCGATTGTTTTTGCAATAGAAAATCCATAAATAGGTGTACTTGAAGAAAACCCTTCTGCATATCTTTCGAATATTAATTCACCGCCATGAATAACAGCTAAACTAGAAGATTCCACTTGGTAAGATTTAAATTCAGTAAAATGAGCATCTGCAAGTTGATTCAACTGCTCATAATCTGCTGATTCTGACACGGTTGCTTGGTTACCCGCAGGCCATTGTGTTCCTGCTCTTTCAACACTTTCACGATCTGGAAATTCTTGTTTTAACACATCAAACTGATCACTTAATAAAGTGCAGCCAATACCTGGACGATACACAGCAGTGTTTGATACTCCAAATGATTCACTTGTCACACGATTATTACTTTCATCTATCGAGATTGAGGCTAAATCTACATTCCCTTCAGTAATTGGATTCAAGTCATCATCATAGATTTTTTGCCAGCCCATACCTGTTTCAAAAGTTTTTGAACACGCCATGGATGCGGTATAACCTGTCAGACTCCGCAATGAATCTGTACATCCAACAAGTAATAACGGCAGCGCTATAATTGTAAGCCTAGTTTTTTGCATAGTTTCGTCCCCTTTTTTATTGTTGTTTTAGATTAACTAAATTCAACCAGGGTTTGACCCTGCGGAAGGATGAAGGAATTAGGATGACAGAAATAGAAATGTGACACAGATCACACTATGAATTTATTCAATGGCAGAGTACAATCTTTGAACGGCGATGACTAAAATAATCAACTTTAAGATGTAGATTACAAACGTAAGTAAAATTAATTAGACTTGAGAAAGGTGAAAAAACGAAGTGGTTTTGTTTAAGCGCTAACAGTCGGTCCTAGCATGCGACCCTGACCCAATTTATTCAGAGCAAGTTCAACCGTACTAGTAATAATTTGTGGATTATCCATCACCATCACTTCTTCTAATAAAGCTTTAGCAAAAATCGTATCCACACTGCGGATAATAGACTTCACCCGAGGTAAGTTAGTGGCGTTCATAGAAAGCATGTCGTAACCCATGGCCATTAACAATAACGCCCCTGCTGGGCTACCTGCCATTTCACCACACACACTGATGGTACAGTTATTTTCTTTTGCGGTATCGGCGATGTGTTTTAATGCCCCTAAGACTGCAGGGTGGAAGCTATCATACAGCTCAGCTACCCTAGGGTTATTACGATCAACCGCCAGTAAATATTGAGTCAGATCGTTTGAGCCAACCGATATAAAATCCACGATGCCAGACAAGGTTTTAGCCAAATACACAGCCGCTGGCACTTCGATCATCACGCCCACTTGCGGCATGGTCACTGCCACGCCTTCATCTAATAACTCTTGATGCGCACGGTAAATCAAGTGCTGAGCTTCTTCTACTTCGCTGACGCTAGTGATCATGGGCAACATGATTTTTAAATTATCCAAACCCACGCTGGCTTTTAACATGGCACGCACTTGCAAAAGAAAAATTTCTGGGTGATCCAGAGTGACACGTATACCACGCCACCCTAAAAACGGATTGTCTTCTTCAATTGGAAAATAAGTAAGCGCTTTATCACCCCCGATATCTAGGGTTCGCATGGTCACAGGTTGCGGGGCAAACGTTTCTAGTTGCTTGCGGTAAATACTTTCTTGTTCTGTTTCTGATGGAAAACGCTCTTTCATCATGAAAGGCACTTCGGTGCGATACAAGCCCACACCTTCCGCACCCCGATCAAGTGAACGCAAAGCATCGGTAATCAAACCAGTATTCACACATAGCGAAAGTCTGTGTCCATCAGGGGTTTCTGCGGGCAAATCTTTAATGGCCTCAAGGCCTTCAACCAATGCATTTTCTTCTTCAACAATGGCTTGGAATTGGTCGCGTACTTTTTGTGAAGGGTGCGTGTATAAACGGCCGCGGTAACCATCTACTACCAGCTCAATCCCTTCCATTTGCTTAACGGGTAAATCTGCGGCCCCCATTAAGGTTGGCACACCCATGGCGCGAGCCAATATGGCAACGTGGGAGTTGGCAGACCCCTTGGCACTGACCAAACCCACCAGCTTGTTTTCAGGCACTTCACCTAGCATGGACGGGGTCAGTTCTTCACTGACTAAAATGGTGTTATCAGGAAAATTTTGCTCAGGCAGCAACTCAATTGTGTCTTGTAATTGAGCCAATACTCGTGTGCCCAAGTCTTTGATATCTGTGGCGCGCTCACGTAAATATGCGTCGTCCATTTTATCAAAATGGGCCACATATTCTAAAATCACGTCTCGCAATGCGCCTTGGGCCCACTGCTTGTTTTCTGAAATGCGACGTACCACTTCACTGCCTAAGGCATCGTCATCCAACATGCGAATGTACACATCAAATAACGCTTGTTCTTCCGGTCTTAAGTCAGCAAGTTTTTCCCCAACCTGTTTGATTTGGGCACGGGCCCCTTCAATTGCAGACTGAAAGCGATGTATTTCTTCTTCAACGTTTTCAGTATTGCGATCAGGCACATCATATAAATCGGCCGTTGGCGACAGCACCACTACAGTACCAATGGCAATACCCGGAGAAGCGGGCGCCCCCTTGATAATCACATCGTGTTTGATTTTACTGTCTTTACTGTGATCCGATTCTAAAACCAGTTCAGCCGCTTCAGCATGGGACAATACTGCCGCCAGCTGGGCCGACATGGTAACCATGAAGGCTTCTTCAGATTCATCAAATTTACGGCGAGCAGACTGCTGCACCACCAACACACCTAAAATGCGTTTATGGTGAATGATGGGTACACCTAAAAAGCTGTTATAGCGTTCTTCGCCGGTTTCAGATAAGTAGCGGTACCTTGGGTGAGAAGCCGCATCATCTAGGTTGATAGGCTCTTCACGCACGGCCACTAAACCAACCAAACCTTCCCCTAGTGACAAACTCACATT
This sequence comes from uncultured Thalassolituus sp., assembly GCA_913054055.1. GTDB lineage: Bacteria > Pseudomonadota > Gammaproteobacteria > Pseudomonadales > Oceanobacteraceae > Bermanella. The sequence continues at coordinate 13,159 of CAJXIT010000029.1, read as the reverse complement.
GCCCACAGCTTCTTGATTCAAGCCCTTGGTGGCTCGAAGGGTAAAACGGCGATTTTCCTGATCCATGGCATAAACAGAACATACTTCCGTTTTCATAGCCTGCTGAACACGAGCCACAAGAATGTGCAGCGCCGACTCTAGGTCTTTGGCACCGTTCACCTCTTGCACTATGTTACGTAAAACGTTCAGCATTCTGGGTTACTTTTGCTTAGCTTGAAGATCAAATAAAATAGGGGCCAGCTCACGCATGGCTCGCCGATATACATCCCGCTTAAAGGGCACAACTTGCCCCAAGGGGTACCAATAACTTACCCAACGCCAGCCATCAAATTCCGGTTTATCCCCAAATTCAAAACTGATTCGTTGTTCGCTGGTTTTTAATTGCAATAAAAACCATTTTTGCTTTTGCCCAATGCACACAGGTTTACTGTTGTGGCGCACCATACGTTTTGGTAATCGATATCTAAGCCAGCCCTTTGTGCACCCTAGTACGTCTACGTCTTCAGGTAACAGGCCAACTTCTTCTCTAAGCTCTCGGTATAAGGCGGCATCAGCACTTTCGTCTGATTTAATGCCCCCTTGTGGGAATTGCCAGGCATCCTGCCCTACACGCCTGGCCCACAATACTTGAGCCCGTTTGTTTACCAGTATGATGCCTACATTAGGACGATAACCATCCGCATCTATCACTGTTTATCCAATCTTTAAGTCAATAATACCCCCATACTATTAAAACATTGCCATGGGTTACCAGCCTTTTTTTATTTCATTTAGTTATAAAAAGAAAAAGGCTAACGCTTTCCCCACAATAATGAAGACAGTTGCATGGGCAATGGTTAAAATGCGGCCCATATTTTTGGCTCGTTTTAGGTAGCATGACTGTGGCACTGGCAATTTTTGACTTAGATAACACCCTAATCGCAGGGGATAGTGACCACGGCTGGGGAGAGTTTTTAGTGGAACAAGGCAAGGTAGATGCTGCCTTGTATCAAGAAAAGAACGATTATTACTACCAGCAATACCAATCTGGCCAACTAAATATCATGGAATACTTGGAGTTTTCACTGCAGGCCCTGACACAAATGCCCATTGATGAACTGCATAACTTAAGACAGCAATTTGTGACAGACAAGATATTGCCCATCATTCCAAAAAAGTCCCGCGATCTATTGCAAAAACACAAAGATCAAGGGGATTATTTATTAATCATCACTGCTACCAACCTATTTGTGACCGAACCTATTGCTAAAGAGTTAACAGTAGACGATATTATCGCCACCGAACCAGAGATGAAAAACGGCCAATATACCGGTAAGGTACATGGCATCCCTAGCTTTCAAGACGGAAAAGTGAAGCGCTTAACAACTTGGTTAGAGCAGAAAGGGTTATCATTAGCAGGCAGCTATTTTTACAGTGACAGCCATAACGATCTGCCATTATTAAAACAAGTGGATTACCCAGTGGCAGTGGATGCAGACGAAACGCTGACCCGCTATGCCCAAGAACACAACTGGCCCATCATGAGCTTAAGAGATTAATCATTGAAAAACCGGATTCCATCCTTCATTCGCAACAGCTTCATTCTGTGCTTGGCACTGGGATCCTTGACGGCTTGTGATCAATTCTCTAACGCCCCCAAACACACTCAGGCTAAGGCCCCTGAAGTAAAACTCAATGCCAATAGCTTATTATCATCCGCTAACCTGTTTGCTTACACCCAGATGTCAGAGGCCCTCACCAAAGCCCAAGCATTAGATGCCACCATAGGCTCATTTTTACAGCACCCTAATCCGCTGTCTTTAGAAGAAGCGCAAAAAGCTTGGATTGATACTTATAACAGCTACTTAAAAATCAGCTTTTTCTGGCAAGTGCCGAGATTTGAAAAACCTCAGTACCATGAGCAAAATGAAACCTATAAAACTCTGCGTGAAGACCTAGACAGCTGGCCCATCGAGCCGGGCTACATTGACTACCTGCCCATGTACCCACTTAGCGGCATAGTGAACGACCTAACCCTGCAAATCACCGAAGAAGGTATTTACGAACAGCACGGTTTTAGCGACATGCGCTACGCCAGTATTGGCTTTCACCCAATGGAGTTTTTATTGTTTGGCCAAGACGGTCAGCGCAGTGCTAAAGATTTTATTCCGCAAGATAACAATGTGGAAACCATTAAGCTGGATACGAGCACACCTGAGCAAGATCCAGGCGCCGACAGTGCGCATCCAGAAGACGAAGCCGGTCATGAAGGCCACTCCCATGATGAAGCATCAGTAGATGGTCCACAAAACCATAACCGCCGCCGGGATTATTTGCGTTTATTAAGCGCGCTGAATGTTCAACGCCTGCAAAAGCTCACTGATCGCTGGGAACCTGCCCATGGCTATTACGCCAAACAATGGCGTCAGCCACAAAAAATGGAAAACCTACAACGTGTCTATCAAGCTGCTGTGGATTCCTTACTGCATGACGTATTAAACCAACAGCTATCTATTTTATTGTCTCAGCAAGAGCTTGAAGACCTACGCAGCCCATTTGCCCAGCAAGACATCAAAAATATGGTGGCCATCATTAGTGGTTTAGAACTGCTATTTCAAACAGAACACGGTTTTAACCATGAAATTAAATCCCGCCATGCAGAAGTTGCTGACAAACTCACCGCTCGATTCAAGCGACTATTACGGGATGTGAAAAAACTGCCACAAAACATCACCAGCCAGCCCCTAGCGGCTCGTAAGAAGCACCTTACACCTATTCAATCCAGTACAATAAAACTGCTAGAGCTGCTATATAGCGGCGCAGCTACCCTGGGTATTCCATTGAGAGAGCTGCCCGTCTCTACATCATAAGTCTCTCATGACAGACACTTCCACGCCTGAGGTACAACTCAGGCGATAACTCGGGCTCTTTCATCTATTTTGGTGCGCGCAGCCTTACTCCCTAGCCCTAAATTGATCCATTAAAAAAATATGGGTTTTCTTCGCAATTAGTCATGGATTCTACGAATTTATGACTAAACTGAAGTACAGGAAGCCCAGTTTTTTGTGGAATAGTTACGTGTCAGACATCTCTGAAGAACAAATCAATAAAATCTTACAGGGGATATCGATCCCCCCTCAGCCCCAGATAATGGTAGACCTGCAAATGGAGCAGGTTATGCCAGACCCGGATATCGCTCGCATTGCCAAACTCATTAGCCAGGATGTGGGATTAGCTGGCACAGTCTTAAAAGTGGTAAACAGCCCTTTTTATGGACTAAGTAATAAAATCACCAGTATCAATCAAGCCGTGGGGATCCTTGGCATGAACAGTGTGGTAAACATAGTGAATGGCATTAGCATCAAAAGCTCAATGAGTGATGAAAAGATTAAAACTCTCACTCGCTTTTGGGACTCGGCCATGGATGTGGCCATGACCAGCGCAACGTTAGCAAAAGCAGTGGGCTACAACTATCCAGATAACGCTTATACACTAGGGTTATTCCATAACTGTGGCGTGCCATTACTCATGGCAAGATTTGATAATTATGTTGATATCATGATCGAAAGTTACAGCGGCAACCACGAGCGCATCATTGATTTTGAAAACCAACAACTGAACACCAATCATGCGGTCATTGGGTATTACACAGCTAAGTCTTGGCACTTGCCAAAAGTGTTATGCGACATCATTGCTGAACATCATAATTGTCGACGCCTATACGAATCGAAATCGTCTGAAACGGACAAAACCACGTTAACCAGCATTTTAAAGATGTCAGAACATATATGCGGCAGTTACAAAGTACTTGGCCAGCAAGAAGAAGACTTTGAATGGAATGACATTGGTAGCCTAGTATTGGAGTTTTTAGGGTTTAACGATTACGACTTAGATAATTTCAAAGAAAGTTTTGCTGAAATGGGCATCAGCCCAAATAATTATGGGCTGACTTAGGAGAGATGGCAGCACAGTTTTCTTTTTAAATTTAAGTTATGAAAAAACTGTTGTACAAATATCTATACGAGCTTATTTATGAAAGCGCCCTCCCACATTTAATATCTAACGCCTAGCGTACAGCACTATCGAATCGTACGTTTTAATCCCATAGCTTCTTGCACAAGGTGATTTTTTACAAAACCTAGTTTATCCACTTTTTTCATGCCCCAGTTGCGTAACCAACGAATCCCCGGAGTTTTCACCGCAAATAAACGCTTGAACGATTCCATTGTCGCCATCATGGTTAAGTTCTCAGGCATACGGCGGCGCTCAAAACGTTTTAGTACATAGTCATCATGGGCCGACAACCCCCGGGCCAAACCTTGTTTAATTTCATCTGCTAAAACATAAGCATCCATTAAACCGATGTTCACACCTTGCCCTGCCAGAGGGTGAATGGTGTGAGCCGCGTCCCCTACCAATACAATGCCTTGCTTAACGTAAGATTTAGCATGGCGCTGACGCAGCGGAATAGCCACGCGTTGGCCACTGCTTATAACAGCACCGAGTTTATATTCAAGCATGATGGATAATTTTTCATTAAATTCGATTTCGTCTAACGCCAATAATTGCTCTGCCATGTCTTCTGAGCACGACCAAACAATGCTGCACAGATTTTTATCCGAATCCGTTTGCACAGGTAAAAACGCTAAAATGCCGTCTTCTAAAAAACGCTGCCAAGCGCAGGCTTCATTGGGCTTTTCCGTTTCAATGGTGCACACCAAACCATGATGCCCATAATCCCATTCGCGTGTTTCAAATTCGGCCCAACTGCGCACAAAAGATCGCGCGCCATCAGCAGCAATCACCAGTGGTGTATACAACGATTGACCTTGATCTAAATGCACAAAATACTTTTCGGTAGATTGATCGGCATCGTCGGATGATACAAAGCGCTCAATATCTTTTAGTGTGGCCGGTGAAAAAATATGAATGTTATTTTGTTGCTGAGCAATATCCATTAGTGCATTGGCAGTGAAACGATTTTCGATGATATGGCCCAAGTGAGGCTCACCCATTTCCAACGCATTAAACTGAATATGTCCGGTACCTTCTCCATCCCATACACGCATTTTGTCGTAGGCACTTTTTCTATTTTTCGGAATATTTTGCCAAGCGCCAATCGAGCTTAAGAAGTTTTCATTGGCACGATTGATTGCGCTCACTCGCAAATCCACATCGGCGCATTCATTCACAGAACCGGATGGCGTAGAAGCCATGTGTGTTTCTATTAGAGCAATGGATAAATCGGTATGTTTTAAAGCGGCGGCCAAGGCGGTTCCCACCATGCCACCACCAATAATCACCATATCAAATTGTTGGTTCATCGTTTTTACCCTAGGGTCTCCATGCACTGACTTTACCTACTAAGCCCATCGCTTGATTTGCAAACAAACGTTTTGCCGTAGGCGAGAGATCCATTAATGTCATGGCTAGGCTTCGCGCAATCGACCAATGCAAACCTGGTTCACTGAATTTTTCTGGAAACAAGTGGCTAATATGAGTGGTGATCGCCTGATCTTGTTTTTGGTTTTCTAGATAGTGTTTTAACCCATTCACATTGCCAGCCGTACTCAACTGCTGCCCAATGATTTGCGCCAATGCCTTAGCATCTCGCAGTGCCAAATTGAAACCCTGACCCGCCACTGGATGTAAAGCGTGGGCCGCGTTACCTAATACCACCACATGCTGACGCACTTGCTCAGATGCCTGCACCAAAGCTAAAGGGTAAGCACTGGCTTGGCCTACTTTTAATATCCGACCTTTATCAAAGCCGATATTAGTTTGTAATTCTGCTTTAAACGCTTGCTCGGATAACCCTATGCGTCTTTCTGCATTTTCAGTACTCATACACCACACCAATGCATAGCGGTTACCGCTAATAGGCAATAGCGCCATGGGGCCATCAGAGGTGAAACGTTCATAAGCCCATTGATCATGAGAACGATCCAAGCTCACATTACACACTAACGCCTGCTGTTGATAATCGTATCGAGTTTGAGAGATACCAAGCTGCTTACAACCTTCGCTGTTGGCGCCATCAGCCAACACCAACAAATCACATACCAGAACAACACACTGGTTCGATTCGTTTATAAGCTCAATATGGGCGCCGCCATCTGCTACATGGTATTTTTTGACGGTAACCGGTGCAAAAATCGTTAAGTCTTTTTGCTGTAATAACCCTGACTGCAATCCCACACCGATGTGTTTGTTTTCCACCACATAACCCAAGGCTTCTACATTGGTATCATCAGCATGTAAACGCACACGGCCAAATTGCTTTTGACGGCTCACTTGGATGTGTTCAATGGCTGTGGCGGCTTTTTCCATATAAGACCAAACGCCCAAGTCATTAAGAATGCGTTTTGATCCTAACGAAATCGCCGTTGTACGCTCATCAAAACTGGGTTGCTGCATTTGCAAATTGGAAATCGCTTGGGGAGAAATGGACTGAGCATCCAACAGCGCCACTGATAAACCTTGTTGCATGTACGAATTTAACAACAAAGAAAGGCTTGCACCCACCATGCCGCCACCAACGATGACAACATCAAATTTTTGCATAGCGGTTTCGGATTGATTCATGGCTTTTATCAATACAGCTTAATTTAAAATAATGAATAACTTGTGCTATTTATTGGTACTGGTTAAGGCTTCAACATCAGCCACGGACTTTGGCACGTTTTCCGAAAGCACTTGATGACCTGTATCAGTGACCAGAACATCATCTTCAATTCGAATACCAATGCCACGCCATTTTTCATCCACACTGGTTTCATCTGGAGAAACATATAACCCCGGTTCAACGGTTAAAACCATCCCCGGTTTTAACGCCCGCCACTGGCCTTTGATTTTATAGCTGCCCACATCGTGCACATCCAATCCTAACCAATGTCCAGTTTTATGCATGTAAAAGGGCTTGTAAGCTTCTTTTTCGATAAGTTCATCAACGTCACCATTTAGCAATCCAAGTTCAACCAAGCCTTTGGTCAATACTTTAACCGCCGCTTCGTGAGGGTGATTAAAATGATTACCCGGTTTCACCGCATCAATGGCCGCAAGCTGTGCATCCAACACTAGTTGATATAACGCTTTTTGTTCGGCAGAAAACTGGCCATTGGCAGGAAATGTTCGAGTAATATCACTGGCGTAATGATTAATTTCGCAGCCCGCATCGATCAAAATTAAATCGCCATCTTTGATTACTTGATCATTGGCCGTGTAATGAAGCACACAAGCGTTTTGGCCACTGCCGACAATGGAAGAATAGGCATCAAAGCGCGCACCACCTTGCGCACAATGATTACGAATCAAGCCCTCTAACTGATATTCATACATACCTGGCTTTACCGTTTCCATAGCCACCACATGGGCTTCGGCACTTAAGTCGGCAGCTCGCTTCATAATAGCGATTTCGTCATCTGATTTGATCAAACGTAAATCGTGTAATAAAGGTTCCACAGCCAACATGGCCGTTGGTGCGCTAACACCAGTACGGGCTTTTAATTTCACTTTTTCAATGGCGTCAATCAAAGACGCATCCCAAACTTTGTCATCCCCCCACAGGGCATAAACACTGTCACAGTCCGACATCAAATCCGGTAGCTGTTTGTCTAACTCTTCAATGGCAAATGCTTGCTCAACTGATAAGTGTTCAATGGCAGCATCAGGGCCTAATCGATAGCCGGTCCAGATTTCCATTTCTTTTACTTTTGTCTGGCAGAATAAATAACTTTGCTGTTGCAATGATTTGCTTTTTTGATCGTACTTTTTAATTAACACCAAACATGCATTGTCTTCAGTGAATCCTGTTAAATAAAAGAAGTCACTGCTTTGCCTAAAAGGGAATTCCGCATCACGGTTACGAACCTGCAATTTAGCCGAAGGAATAACCGCAATGCTGTTATCTTCCATGGCGTGCAATAAGGATTGACGGTGTGCGACAAAATTCAACATATTCATTCCATTAAAAAAATTCGACGGCGCTTTAATTAGTGCAATTTTGGGTCTGGCTGTTTATTAAAGTGGTAAAACATAAATAAAGCGGTAACACGGGCATGCTCTACCAGCTCGGTAAATAAACGCTCGCCGTCTTCATCAATTTCATCTTCTTCGATGCCGTAGCTGAATGCATCGTAATGCTTCAAGACTTCCATTACTTCTTCATCTAAGTCACTTTCAGAGATACGACCAGACGCCCCAAAACCATCTAAAAAGCCTTTTGACCATTCACTGAACGCTTGCATGCGCACGCCAAAATCCGTGTCATCGTCAGGCAATAATAATGAGTAGCTCATTTCCTCAGCTTGTATGGCTTTTAGCTCATCTTGGTAAAAACCCAAAACAGGTAATTTACTCTTATCGCTCCAAGCATTTGGCAGCCCCATATATTCAGCGCTTTCTTCTAGCCACTGTTCTTTATTTAACCGTGCACCTGTGCAGATATAACCCATTAACCAGCCCTGTAAGGCCGATGGCGAGGTTAACGCCCCTTGGCTTAGGGCAATATTGCTGTATAGATCAAATCGGGATAATCGGGCAGGAGAAGTGTCTGACATGAGGGCGCTCGCTATAAAATCTTGCCAATCCTACCACGGCTCTAATTGACCCACCAAGAACACACGATTATATTTACCCCTTTAAAGGAATCTAAATGGATTCCCAACCTGTTCTGTGGCGCGTGATCAATCGCTGTAGCTAGTATATTTGGATAGCAAATGGACACCCTAAACCTGAAAGACATTAACAAAAAGCTTGATGAACTGGTCAATGCTTACCATCGCGTTAAAGACGAAAACCGCAAATTAAAAGCGGATTCAGAGTCTTGGGTTCATGAACGTCAGCGCTTACTTCAGCAAAATGAAATGGCTCGCAATAAAATCGCCGAAATGATCTCCCGCCTAAGAGATATGGAGCAACAGCCTAATGAGTGACGAGAACACAGTCAGTGTGGAAATTTTAGGCAAAGAATACCTAGTGGCTTGCCCACAAGAAAGTCGTCAAGACCTAGAGCGTGCGGCCAAGCTACTAAACGACCGCATGATCGAAATTAAAGCCCAAGGCAAACTCTATGGCACTGAACGAGTGGCCATTATGGCGGGACTTAACTTGGCTAATGATTTCTTAAATGCCACAGGTTCTAGCCAGTCTGCACAAACCCAGCTATCACAAATGAATGCAAAAATTGAAAGCGCATTGGCACAAGATCAGCAGTTAGATCTAGGCGAATAATTCTTAATTTCTGAGAAAATGCAAGCGATTTAATTCACTTTGCATTGCAGCAAAAGCCCCAAAGATACGTTATAATTTTCATACTCTCTGGGGTGTTAGCCAGTCTTTGAAGTCCTCGAGCCTTACTCATTATTTTGGAGGTTCCTCGACATTGAGGGAGTGCAAGTCCGCCTTGAGCGGGAAGCCCGAATCAGATCAGGAACCACCACCTTGGACCTCTCGGTTCAAGGCCTTTCTCTGACAGCGGCACAGTGGAGAGCCCATATTTTACCCTCTTATTTCTATGAGGGCCTGCTTGTAGCCAATGAGCGGGAAGCCATTTTCTATTTCACGATCAGCATCTATATGCTGGACCGCTCGGCTCGGGTATGGCGTACAAATTTCGTCACTCCCGACGCATGAGGTGCTTTGATCGGGAGTCTCAGACGGTTTCCAAAATTTGGCTGGTTAATCTATGGATACCAAACAGTTCGTCCCTCACTTCTGGTATGAAGAAAGCCCAGACGCTTCATTAAAGCAGATAGCTGTAGAGAGTGACGCTTACACCTATCTTAGTTAAGATAAACCACCCTGTTTTTGAGTCTCAATAATGAGTTCTGATTTCAATTCAAACGACCGCAGCAGCATTCGCCAGTTCATGCGCCAGCAACGTAATGCCATTTCAGATCAGCAGCAACTAGAAGCTGCCAAGCGCTTAAGTCAGCAAATTTTGTCACAACCTTGGTATCAGAGAGCCAATAATATCGGTGTTTACCTATCCAATGACGGAGAAATAGACCCAATAGTGTTCGCCACAAAAGCACTCTATAGAAAAAAAGCCTGTTTTTTACCCAGTCTGCACCCATTGAAAAAAGGGCAACTTTGGTTTGGGGATTATCAAGGCCCTATGACGAACAATAAGTTTGGCATTGCCGAACCCGACCCAAAGCGCAATAACATGATCACAGCCAAACAACTGGATGTGGTATTTATGCCGCTGGTCGCGTTTGATCATCAGGGTGGTCGCCTAGGAATGGGCGGAGGGTTTTACGATCGTACGTTCGAATTTCTTAAGCAGTCTCAAAACCAAAAACCCAAATTAATTGGTTTGGCGCACCACTTTCAGCAAGTCCACAAACTTCCGATTGAAAGCTGGGACATACCTTTATCGACCATCATAACTGATAAAGGCATTATTCAAGTCGCTTAATAAAGCAAGATTATCGAATAATATGCTGAGAAACTTGTGCTTGCATGTTTTTTGATTGATCTTCGCTATTTGCAGTTAAGCTTGTAGCAATGGCACCAAATACAAAAACGATGCTAATAATGACCATTAGGTCAGGGCGATGTGATTTCATCTTGTTAAGCCTCTACGCCTGCTCTACTTCCTGTAAAACTCGTACGTAAAAAATGAAGCAATCCTGTTTTTCTTCTTATTACTTTAGGTTGTTTATTCAATCATCACAGTGACTGACGTCACATGTTTTGTAGTGCATTTGTGACCGTGGCCATAAAGTACATACTAACATGTAAGTTGTATTGCAAATTGAATACCGGATGTTAACCGGGAGCAGAAATGTAACTCAATGTAACCAAAAAGTTAAAGGTGCAAAATGACCCGCTGGCTATTAAAAAGTGAACCCAATGAATTCTCAATTGATGATTTAAAACAGAAAACCATTGAGCCCTGGGACGGTATTAGAAACTATCAAGCACGTAATTTTATTCGCCAGATGCAGCCTGGTGAGCTTGCGTTTTTTTACCACTCAAGCTGCAAAGAAGTAGGAATTATAGGGATTGTGGAAATAGCAGGCACTTACTACGAAGACCCTTTAGCAGTAGATAAAAACAGCCCTTACTTTGATAAGAAAGCATTAGATTCCAATCCATGGAGTGCGATTGATGTGCGCTTCAGTTCGAAATTCAGCAGCGTACTCACACTGGCGACCCTGAAAAAATTGGCACTTAAGGACCAAAGACTGGCTGATTTCGCCTTACTAAAAAAAGGAAATAGACTATCAGTGATGCCGGTATCGGATGATCAATGGCAGTGCATTATGGAAAATATCGCACCATAATACATTCAATCTCAATGGGTTTGCCCATGATATGTGAGTTTTGACATGGGCAACGTTATTTCAAATCGACTACCTTGGCCCAGTTCGCTCACGCATTGAATTCGCCCACCTAGGGCCTGAGTAACCAGATTATAGATAATATGAGTCCCTAGGCCACTGCCTCCCTGACCCCGTTTAGTGGTGACAAATGGGTCAAATAAGCGCTGCAATATGTCTTCATCAATACCTTGACCATCGTCACTATAGGTTAGGTGTAACGTCCCACCTTTGATATTAGCCGCGATGGAAATATGACCCACTTGATCGGCTAAAAATGCATGATTAAGAGAGTTCATAATTAAATTGGTGATGATTTGAGAAATAGCCCCCGGGTCGCAGTAAAGCTCAATGCTTTCTGGAATTTGAATATCGATCTCATGCTTGGTTCGTTTTAGCTTAGGCCTTAACGACGTAAGAATATCTTTAATGTACCCTTCAAGCTCAATCTGCCGTAATTCGGCACTAGACTGATCCACCGCAACCGCTTTAAAAGCTTTTACTAAGTCAGCTGCTCGGCGTAAATTACTGCCAATAATATCCGCACTTTCATTGATCGCGCTAAGCATATCGCCAAATTCTTTCTTGGTCAGCTTGCCAGTTTCAAATGCAGTTTGTATTCGTGATATGCTTTCAGCCATGTGACTAACTGCTGTGATTCCAACACCAATTGGGGTGTTAATCTCATGTGCCACACCCGCAACCAATTCACCTAAAGATGCCATCTTTTCTTGTTCAACTAATTGCTGTTGAGTCAACTTTAAGTCGTCTAAGCTGCTGCGTAACTCCTTCGTACGTTCATAAACTTTATCCTCTAGTTCAGCATTTAAACGAATGATCTCAGTCTCTTTTTCAACCCGAAAGCGGTCGTGCTCACCTAACTTAGCCAGCATTTGATTGAATGCATTGCCTAACTCACCAAACTCATCATTACTGATGATCTCTACACTTTTACTGTAGTCCTGCTTGTAAGCCACTTCATGGACGGCTTGAGTTAATTGGTTAAGTGGGGCTGCTAAACGATTTTGAACCGATCGAGAGACCAACCATACTAGGATCATACTGGCCAAAACCACAGGGAGCATATAAGTGAGGGTAGTATCGATAAACGCGCTTAAATAGTTATCATCTTCTTTGATGATAATGCGCCCGACTTCTTCGTTATCCACCAAAATAGGCAAACGTAATGTGAAGAAACCGTCATCCCACAATTTGACGGGGCCACGTTCATATTGATATCCATCTACGGGCTCTAAGGATGACTTTTGATAATGAGCAAAATATTGATAGTCCCCCAATCCGTGCTTTTTAAATACCACAGCAGATTCCACACCGCCGTCCACGGATAGGGAGCTTAATAACATATTCACAGATTCTGGTTGATCAAACACCACGCCTACTGCAGCCGCATCGGCCAGTAGGTTACTCTTCTGCAACACTCGATCTTCAAGGTTGGTTTTAAACTGGCCATAAAACCCTAAGCCAATGACAAATATGGCAGACAGCAGAACGCTCATGCTCACCACATTGATCAACAGCTGTATCTTCTGGCCAAAGCCTAAACGCACAAACCACTGCGTCATTTTAGGCCCTTAGCGATTAGGTCATGCATCGGCACCATAAAAACTCATAAAAAACTCCACTCTATATACATAGAGTAGCAGCAGACTCGGCATATATGTCTAAACTATAAGTAATAAAGGAGAACATATGTCGGATTCAGACTTATTATTCGGTAATGATGAGCCACAAGATGATGAGGTGGCCGTTGAAGAAGTACGCCACAGTCATGTTTGGCGTATTTTGATCGTGGATGATGAAGAGCAAGTTCACAAGGTGACTTCTTTAGTTCT
>CAJXIT010000028.1 GCA_913054055.1 uncultured Thalassolituus sp. | reverse complement strand
ATGGTTTAGGCTGGATATATTATCTAACGTTTATATTTTTAACTGCGTTTGCTTTCTTAAACATGGTCATCGGTATCGTGGTGAGTGTCATAGAAAAAGAGAACGCAAAAGAAGACGCAGAGCACAGCACAGAGCCATCGTTAGCTGAACTGCAAAGTGAAATACAAGAATTGAAAAGCATGATTCAAACCATGAGTTCAAATGCGAATCAAAATGCTAAGGGACAGTCATAATGTTATTAATGATCGATAATTACGACTCTTTTACCTATAACGTGGTTCAGTATTTTGGCGAACTAGGTGCCGATGTGAAAGTGGTGAGGAATGATGAAATCACCATTGAAGAAATAGAAGCCTTGAATCCAGACCACCTTGTCATCAGCCCAGGACCTTGCACACCTAATGAAGCCGGTGTGTCGGTTGCTGCTATTAAACACTTTGCTGGTAAGTTACCTATTTTAGGCATATGCCTAGGGCACCAAAGTATTGGTCAGGCATTTGGTGGAGACATTGTTCGAGCTGGTCAAGTGATGCATGGCAAAACCAGTGAGATGTACCATGAGGATAAAGGTGTTTTTAAAGACTTATCGCATCCTTTTACAGCGACTCGTTATCATTCATTAGTGATTGACAAAGAGACGTTGCCAGATTGCTTAGAAGTGACGGCATGGACTCAAAACGAAGACGGTTCAATAGAAGAGATCATGGGCGTGCAGCATAAAACACTACCGATTCAAGGGGTACAGTTTCACCCTGAATCCATTTTGACCCAGCATGGTCATGACCTACTTAATAATTTTTTAAAAATTACTCTTTAATTTTAGAATTAAAAACAATAAAAGGTGCCAACAATGGATATGAAGCAAGCGCTTAATGCAGTTGTAGCCAAACAAGATTTGACCGAAGCGGATATGGCATCAGTGATGGAAACCATTATGACAGGTGGTGCCACTGATGCTCAGATAGGTGGCTTTTTAACAGCCCTACGTATGAAGGGTGAGACCATTGATGAGATTACGGGTGCAGCACGTGTGATGCGTCAGCTAGCAACCAAAGTAGCAGTAAAAGGCGACAATTTAGTTGATACGTGCGGTACTGGTGGTGATGGCGCTAACATTTTTAATGTGTCTACCGCTGCGGCTTTTGTTGTTGCTGCGGCAGGCGGCCAAGTGGCTAAACACGGAAATCGCAGTGTATCTTCTTCCACTGGTAGTGCAGATGTTTTGGAAGCGGCAGGTGTTAACTTGTCACTAAGTGCTGATCAAGTGGCCAGAGCGGTTGAAGAAATTGGTGTGGGTTTCATGTTCGCTCCTGCCCATCACAGCGCCATGAAACATGCCATTGGCCCTCGTAAAGAATTAGCCATGCGTACCATCTTTAATATGCTTGGCCCTATCACGAACCCTGCAAGTGTACCCAATCAAGTGTTGGGTGTATTTGATGGAGAATTATGCGAGCCGTTAGCAAATGTTTTAGGACGCTTAGGTTCAGAGCATGTGCTTGTTGTGCATGCAGAAGATGGTTTGGATGAAATCAGTTTGTCCGGCAAAACCAAAGTGGCTGAATTAAAAGATGGCAAGGTAAGTGTTTACTATGTGACTCCGGAAGATTTTTCCATTCAGTCTCAGTCATTAGAAGGTTTGTCGGTTGATAGTGCGGAAGAAAGCCTAACGCTTATAAAAGATGCATTGAGCAAACGTGAAACTCCACAAGGCGAAAAAGCGGCGAGTATGATTGCGTTAAATGCAGGGGCTGCAATTTACGCATCAAATTTAGCATCCTCTTTGGCTGAAGGGGTTTCCATGGCTGAAGATGCCATTAGTACTGGACTGGCGTTAGAAAAATTAAATGAGTTAGCGGCATTTACCCGTGTACTTGCAGACTAACCATTAAACTAGGTTATTAAAAAGAATTCCTATGAATACTCCGACAATTCTGAAAAAAATCATTGATCGTAAATGGGAAGAGGTAAAAGAACGTTCTTCTCAGGTTACGATTAACGAATTATCGAAACTAGCAAAAGATGCCGATCCAGTTCGTGGCTTCAAAGCCTCCTTGGAATCTAAAATAGCTGCAGGTTTACCAGCCGTCATTTCAGAAATCAAAAAAGCGTCTCCTAGCAAAGGGGTTTTACGTGAACACTTTGTTCCTGCGGATATTGCTAAGTCTTATGAAAAAGGTGGTGCAGCTTGTTTGTCGGTGTTAACAGATGTGGATTATTTTCAAGGATCTGATGAATACCTAAAACAAGCACGTGCTGCCTGTTCATTACCGGTTTTAAGAAAAGACTTTATGGTTGATCCTTATCAGGTAGTTGAGGCAAGAACACTAGGAGCAGACTGTATTCTATTAATCGTGGCGGCGTTAAGTGATCAACAGATGTCTGAGTTAAATGCCTGTGCTTTAGAGTTAGGTATGGATGTGTTAGTGGAAACTCATGATGAGTCAGAGTTTGAGCGTGCGATTAATTTGCCGTCACCATTGTTAGGCATTAATAATCGTAATCTTCATACGTTTGATCTTACTTTAGATACCACATTTAATCTTTTACCTCATGTGCCTAAAGATACTTTGCTAGTAACAGAGAGCGGGATTATGGGACCTGAAGATGTAAAGCTCATGCGTGAAAAAGATGTGAATGCATTTTTAGTAGGAGAGGTCTTTATGCGGGCTGACGATCCAGGAGCGGAACTGAATAAATTATTTTTTTGATTGAAACCATGCTGCTAAAACAGATTGAAGCCATCAAACATGTTGTGTTTTGATGGCTTTCTTATTCAGGGTATTCATCCCTGATTTTTAAAAACTCATCGATATTTTCATTTAATAAATCCACTAAGCTAGGGTCAAATTGTTTGCTTTTTTGTTTATTGATTTCGGCTAGTATTTCATCCATTGGCCATGGTTCTTTGTAACAACGCTTGCAGCCCAGGGCATCAAACACATCAGCCAGTGCGGTAATGCGCCCTGCAATGTGAATGTCTTCTCCTTTTAAATTATTTGGGTAGCCTCCACCTTCCCAGCGCTCATGATGCTGGCCAGCGATTATTTTTCCCATTTTAATCACATCATTATCGCTTCGACCCAATAAATCCGCACCGATTTGCGCATGGGTTTTCATTATTTCCCATTCCTCGGGTTCAAATTTTCCGGGCTTTTTCAAGATTCGGTCTGGGATACCGATTTTACCCACATCGTGTAATGGGCTGGCTAGCTTAATGATTTCAGCTTCAATATCATCGATGCCACTCAGTTTCGCCAATAGGTGGCTGTACATGGCAACCCGCCTTACATGGCTGCCCGTTTCTTTTGAGCGTTGCTCAACCGCTTCACCTAGGATGTACGCCAGTTCTTTTTGCGTGTCGATGATTTCATCGCCTAAGAGAAGGTTTTCATAGGTTATGGCCACATTATTCGCATAAATATCCAGTAGCTGGTGGTCCATGTCTGACAGCTCTTCGTTCATTGAGACATAAAGTAAATTTTCACTGCCATGACTTGTGGTGAAATATCCTGTGTATGCAGTGCCTTCAACAAAGGAATGCCTTTCTGATTTGGCCCTTTCAAATGCTTGAATAACTTGTTCAGGTAAATCGGCTTTGTGCTTGGTTTGGTATTGAGACATGTCACCAGTGGCGGCCAGTACCTGGTAATCTTCTATTTCTCCCAAATCTTCATTAAGCGAGGCGCAGTAAAAAATGGCCCCTTTTAAATGCAGTAAATTACATACTTGTTTTAAGACAGCAGAAGCGAAAGTACTTAATGAATTGGCTTCGAAAATTTCCGTTGAGGAAATAATGACTTGCTCTAGGCTGCGTCTATGTTGGTCAATCACGCAGATATCTCGGTAAGACCGCAGGGTTGCATACAGCAGGGTGATCAGTTTATTGCTGGTTAACTCAGTTTTATCTTTGTAATCGTCAACATCATAGTTAATGATTACCTGTTCTTCAGGGGCCTGACCCGGCTGACCAGTGCGCAAAACTAAGCGGGTATAGTGGTTTTTTAGGTCTTGGCGAATATGGCGTACGAGCTCAAGGCCAGCGTCATCGCTTTCCATGACCACATCCACAATGGCCAAAGCAATGTCTTCTTCTCTAGCCATGATTTCGCGGCCTTCTTTGGCACTGTAGGCATTACTGATTTTCAGTGGGCGATCATCAAATTTGAAGTCTCTGAGCACCATTTCAGTCACTTGGTGAACACCGGCTTCGTCGTCCACTACCAGAACATGCCACGGGGCTAGGGTTTCAGCGGTGTTTGTGTCCGTAGACGGCTCGTCCGCGAATATTGAGTCTTCCATAAATCTGCCAAGTGGATAACAATCATTTTTAGTATAGACCTAGATTACGAGCTGGCTATGAGAGTTTTTGTTGCATTACTGCCATCCTTGGCTTCGATTGAGAAAATTAAACCCTTGGATGTGCAGGGGTTACCATTTCACCATGTTTCAGATCTTCATATGACGCTTTATTTCTTAGGAAGGCGCTCTCAGCAGCAGGTTTTGGCTTTAATGAGTGAGCTGGAGTCGTGTTTCATGCAGGTGGCTGTAAAATGGCAATTTGATGCTCAAGGTTGGTTCCCCAATGAGCAGCAGGCTAAAGTTTGGGCGTTACAAGGGGGGGTGAGTCCATCGCTTCAGGAGGGGATAAGTCATTTGTCACGATTGCCATCTTTAGAAATAGCACGGACATTTCGCCCACATATGACATTAAGTCCATTTCCGCCAAATGCCATAGGATTAACAATGCTAGAAAATAATGTGTGTATTCAAGGGGAAGTCATATTTGATCGACTGGCATTGATGCAGAGTGTGGCAGGAGGCGTTACTCGCTACCAAACGTTATGGCAGCGAGAATTGGATTGATGGTTAATCAGTTTCTCTGCGACTAGGCAGTGTAGCGGCTTTACGGGCACCGAACACCACCATGGTTTTGCCTTTAACGCTTACCAAGCCTTGTTCTTCTAAGGCTTTTAATACTCGGCCTACCATCTCACGACTACAGCCCACAATGCGGCCGATTTCTTGTCGAGTAATTTTGATTTGCATGCCGTCAGGGTGGGTCATGGCATCTGGTTCTTGGCTCAGGTCAAGCAGGGTGCGAGCCACACGACCCGTTACATCTAAAAAGGCCAGGTCGCCAACTTTACGGGTGGTTTTGCGCAGGCGCGTGGCCATTTGCTCACCAATAAAGTAAAGAATTCTAGGATCCTGTGCGCTGATTTCGCGGAATTTACTGTAGCTGATTTCGGCTACTTCACATTCGATTTTGGCTTTGATCCAAGCGCTTCGAGGGCTCACTTCATCAAATAGGCCCATTTCACCAAAGAAGTCACCTTCGTTTAGATAGGCCATGATCATTTCGCGACCATCATCATCTTCAATGATAACCGTCACCGAACCCTTGATGATGTAAAAAAGGGAATCACTTTTGTCGCCCGCATAAATAATAGTGCTGCGTGCTGGGTAGCGACGACGATGACATTGAGACAAAAAGTAGTCCAAATGCTTATGTCGATCTGTACGTAGCCCTGTATTCATATTTAAACCTAAATCATCAAACCTTGATTTCATTATTATTTATAGCATTAAATGCCACATTATTATGCACTTATTTGTGAGTCTAGGTGAATAACATTCATAGGAATGAGGCTATTTTTACCAGATATTGTTTCATTTTGGGAACTGCGTCCTACTTAGTCTGGTGCTTTATTGTGACCGTGTTGGAGGCAGTTCTTCTGCATCTAGGGCCGCTTGTGGTAATCTCCTCTTTTAAATTTTGAGCGTAGAGTATGAAAGCACGTATTAAATGGGTTCAAGACGCCATGTTCCTAGGTGAGTCGGGCAGTGGTCACTCAGTTGTTATGGATGGTCCGGAAGATCACGGTGGTCGCAATATGGGTGTGCGCCCTATGGAAATGTTGCTTATGGGCCTAGGCGGATGCAGCAGTTTTGATGTGATGAGTATTCTGAAGAAATCTCGCCAAAATGTGGTGGATTGTGTGGCGGAGTTACAAGCAGAACGTGCCGACGCCATTCCTAGTGTGTTTACCAAAATTCATCTGCACTTTGTGGTGAAAGGCTATGGCCTAAAAGACGCACAAGTAAAGCGTGCGGTGGCTTTATCCGCTGAAAAGTATTGCTCGGCCAGTATCATGATGGAAGCCGCTGGGGTTGAAATAACCCACGATTATGAAGTCATTGAGTTAGGCGAAACCGCTTAGAGTCATACCTTCAGATCTGGTTAAAGCGTATTCAGCTGCCGCTTTAGCCAGTCTAAAGCGGTTTGCTTTTCAAAGAAGACTTCAAAAGGGATATTGAAAAACAACTTTTGCGAATCGGCTACCATGGCTGAACGCTCTGATTTTACTAAGATTGCAAAGGCTTTCACCTGTGGCGCCTGTGCCACCTTCATCACAAATTCTAGTGAAGATGAATAAGCGTGTTTGCGATTGATCAAAAGCCCTAGTGGTCGGTTAAGGCTGGCATAAAGTTCTGTGCATTCTTGTGCTTCAGCCATATCCAGCTCAACACCTTCATTTGCAGTGATCTCTAAATATTGCTCATCGAGCAGTGCGTAAGTGCCAAAAGAAAATGTCGACATAGCTCGCCTTATTGATCTTCATAGATAAACTATAGTCCAATATTACGAGCCAGAACATTTATAGGCGATAGGTGGTTTTGGTCATTATTTTTGATAGTTGGGTCATGGCCTTTTGAACAGGGGCTGGGAACCTTACTCCGCCCGCTTCCAATGCCACTGTGGCGTGCTTTTCTTCATCTTCTAACATTAGCTCAAGAATGGCTTTGCTCTTAGCGTCTTGCTCGGGTAATTCTGTTAGGTGGCTTGTTAGATGCGCACAAACTTGATGCTCAGTGGCGGCAACAAATCCTAGGCTCCACTTATCACCCAGAGCCCCGGCTATTGCACCAATGCCGTAAGACAACCCATAAAACATTGGGTTTAAAATACTGGTGTGACTGCCAAGTTGATGAATGCGCTGCTCGCACCAAACAAGGTGGTCAATCTCTTCTTCTGCCGCTTCTTCCATTGCATCGCGAACATCTGGTAGGCGCGCCGTCAATGATTGGCCTTGATAAAGCGCTTGAGCACAGACTTCACCTGTATGGTTAATGCGCATTAACCCGGCAGCGTGTTGCCTCTCAGATTCATTGAACTCACACTCTACCGCTTGCTCAGCGGGGGATGCACGGTGCGGGCTAGCGGCTTTCGGCACAAGGGTTTTTAGGCTGTTATCCACATGGGATATGAAGTAATCCAAGAAAGATAGTGATCGCATAGGGATATACTCAAGTCGTTTTCTGCATTTTACTGAGTATCTGGTGCAGATGCATGCTCTGAATGATGAAAAGTATGACAGAGGTCAGGTAATGCTTATTTACGTTGATTGCGCTGCATAACATGCTTAGCCAGTATGGCCTGTAGTGCCCTTGCTGTGACGGGTTTGGTGATCACTTGATGGATACCAGCATCTAATGCCAGGTTATCTTGGCTGGTGATGCTGGAGCCTGTCAGCATGATCTTAATAATGTCTTGGTTTATATCTGGGTCGTCTTGAATTTTTGAAGCTAATTGAAAGCCATTCATGATCGGCATGTCTTGATCAATTAACATGATATCATAAGGGGTTTCTATGGTTTTATGGTTACGTAACAGGGCCAAAGCTTCTTTGCCATTATAGGTGGCATCCGCATGAGCCCCCCAGCTATTCGCATACTGTTGAATCACTGTGCGAAATGTACTGTTGTCATCCACCACTAAAAGGGATAAACCTTTTAAGGTATTGAATTTAAGATTTGCTTGCTGGGAGTGGTCAGTGGCAACCTGCATTGAGAAGCGGATAGTGGTGCCAATTTTTGAACTGCTTTCAATATAAAAGGCACCTTGCAGCGCTTCAATAATATGTTTACTTAAAAATAATCCAAAATCGATATTTTGAATGTCTAAGGTTGGATTAGTGATTTGATTGTGGCTATTAATTATTTGTTTTAAGGTTTCTTTATCTAGGCCTTTACCAGAATCTCGTATCGTAAAAAATAGTTGATCTTGTTTGTTCTCATCTATCCAGTGAATCTTGATTTCCAGTTCGCCTTGCTTAGTTTTTGATAATGCATTTAGAACCAAATTGTCCAAAACCGTATTAAGTCGATCTTCATCGCAAAGAATATTACTTGAAATAACAGGGTCGATATTAAGGATGATCTCCACTTGATTTTGTTCAGCAAGTGGGGTGTGACGTTCAATCACTTTTTCAATGAGTTCAATTAAATCAAAACTTGTCTTTTCACTTTGTAGTTTTCCTGATTGCAATTTCCCCATATCGCTCACGCGATTAATTAAGCGTAATAAGTCATGACCGGACTGTTCAATAGTGGATAAAAAGCTGCGTTGTTGTTGGCTAAGTGGGGTATCTTTTAATAGTTCTGCCATGCCCAATACCCCGTTCATAGGTGTGCGGAAGTCATGGCTAATTTGCGATAAAAATGGTGATTGGTTGGTGATGTTTGTGGGTTTTTGCCGAGCAGTTTGACGCCTAAAGTAGGGTGTGATCATACTGCCACTGGCGCATAGTACGGTTAGCACAAAGCCGTAGACTTCATGCATATTGGTTGGTGAGTGAATAGTGGCTGGAGTGATTGTATAGAGTAAGCTCCAGCTGCAAGTAACAATGAACGTGACACAAGAAATAAATAGCGCTCGACTGACCCGGCTCGCATTATATGCGGCATAAATAGCAGGTATAAGACTCACACTGAGCAAAGTAATATAGGACAGGTTGACTAAGATAAGGCCAATTAATACTAAGGATAAGATAAGAAAAATATTACTGGATGAAAGAATGTGTTGTTTATAAAACTCAGTTTTGAAACTTGATAAAGCCAGCAAAGATGCAATTATCCATGGACTTTGATTGCTTAGAATAATAAGCCACTGAGGTAGAATTGAAGAGGGCGCATGACTCGCGATATAAATAATGGCAATAACCCCCATCAGCACGATTAAATAGTGCCTAACGTGATTGTGGGTTTGAATGGCGGTCAGGTGTAATAAAATAACGATAAAAATACAAGCAATGGAGGCGCCAATTAATTGCTGATATGCACTCACATTTTGAATGTAATCATCAAGGTCCTTAAGTTGCGCTTCAAGTTTTGTCGTGGTGATGGCTTTTATTCTTAAGTAAACCCAGCTGTCAGAACGCCCTTCAATTGTTATCACTAAAGATGAATGACCTGTTAGCAGAGTATCGGACTTGATATGCGTTAAATGGGCCCAGGTGCCTTCAGATTTACTATAGGCGGCTTCAATCATCATATTTTTAGGTGACAGGGAAAGTGCCAAAGGAATGCCATTTTTTGTTGGATTGATCATACGCATGCGCAACCAATACACTTGATCTTCTTTTAAAACAGCACCTTCATTAATATTTTGAAATACAGAGTTATGGCTAGATTGAAGTTGGCCTAAGCTTAAATTTGAGTGTTCAGCCTTTAGCCATTGAATGCTTTTATTCAGTGTGATTTGTAATGAGCCTGGTGCAAGTATGATGCTACTGGGGTATGCATGCGGATCTTGTTTGTGGTCGGCATGTACCAGTGTGGTATGACTTAGGGTAAGCCATATAAAAAGTATGATAAAAATGCGTAGCATGCAGAAAGATCAAATGAACCAAAAGAGTCATTATGATATAGGAAACAGATTGGTAAAGGAAAGTTTGTACTGAACTAGATGGCTACTTCTGAAAACCGGGTTTAGAGCAATAAAAAAAACGCGTCAATTGACGCGTTTTTTTTATTGCTCTAATGATAAGCTAGGGGGCGCTAATTAATCTAATTAGTTAGCTTTGCTCGCGTGCAATGGCGCGGTAAGCAATGTCTGTACGATAAAAAGCATCTTTCCAGCTGATTTTTTTCGTAAGCTCATACGCTTGCTGCTGAGCTTCCGTTACTGTATTACCAAGAGCTGTGGCGCATAATACGCGACCGCCGTTAGTGGTAACTTCGCCAGCTTCGTTTAGCTTAGTGCCTGCGTGGAAAACCTTTTGGTTTGCCGGTACGTCAGTAGGTAATGAAATCACATCGCCCTTATTATAAGACGCTGGGTAACCGCCTGCGGCTAGTACAACACCGATGGCTGCACGTGAATCCCACTCAGCAGTTTTACCTTCAAGGCCATTATCTTCCATGGCAGCAAGGCAAAGCTCTACCAAATCAGATTGCATGCGCATCATGATTGGTTGCGTTTCAGGATCACCAAAGCGGCAGTTATATTCGATCACTTTTGGCGCGCCAGCTTCGTCAATCATTAAACCTGCGTATAAGAAGCCAGTGTAATCATTGCCTTCCGCTTTCATGCCTTCAACGGTTGGGATGATCACTTCTTTCATGATGCGATCGTTTACTTCTTGTGTCACAACAGGAGCAGGAGAGTAAGCACCCATGCCGCCCGTATTAGGACCAGTATCACCGTTACCAACACGTTTGTGATCTTGTGAAGTGGCCATTGGAACAACATTGTTACCGTCTACAACAACAATGAAAGATGCTTCTTCACCGGCTAGGAATTCTTCAATAACAACACGACAACCGGCATCACCAAAGGCATTACCAGACAGCATGTCTTTTACTGCGTCTTTTGCTTGCTCAACGGTTTCAGCAACGATTACGCCTTTACCGGCTGCAAGACCGTCAGCCTTAACAACAATTGGCGCTCCGATTTTATCGATGTAAGCCAAAGCCGGTTCTACTTCTGTGAAGTTTTGGTAGAACGCAGTTGGAATATCGTGACGAGCTAAAAAGTCTTTCGTGAACGCTTTAGAACCTTCAAGTTGCGCCGCACCTTTAGATGGGCCAAACGCTTTTAACCCTTGCTCGGCGAAATAATCCACAACGCCTTCAACAAGCGGAGCTTCAGGGCCAACAATGGTTAGCTCGCAATTATTTTCTTTTGCGAAAGCTGCCAATTTTTCAAATTCTAAAACGTCGATATCAACGTTTTTCAAACCAGCTTCAATAGCCGTGCCTGCATTACCAGGGGCGACGAATACAGTTTCAACAGAAGGGTTTTGTGCAGCCTTCCAACCAAGGGCGTGTTCGCGGCCGCCGGAACCGATAACAAGAACGTTCATTTAGTTCATCCTTTTAAAGTGTTAAAACCGTGGATGGCTTAAATTAAAAGAGCGCCGTAGATACGTCCATGTAGGCTCAAAGCTGGCATCCTTGCCAGTCATGTCTTTTAATTCAAATCATCCACAGTTTTTAAATTCTGCTTAATTTTGAACATAAAGCTAATAACGGCTTTACGTAAACCAAAAATCTAATGGAGAGTGGCTAGTTAGTTCTCTAGCGAGGCGTAGGTTCTTTCGCCGCCCGCAGTTTAGTAGTTCTAAATGAGGAGCGGCGGAAGGTTCTACAACAAAGCTAGAGGGCTAAATAGCCCTCTCTTTTTATTAATGGCGAAAGTGACGCATACCTGTGAAGACCATAGCCATGCCAGCTTCATCAGCCGCCGCGATCACTTCTTCGTCACGGATTGAACCACCTGGCTGAATCACAGCTGCAATACCTGCTTTCGCTGCGTTATCAATGCCATCACGGAATGGGAAGAACGCATCCGATGCCATAACAGAACCTTGAACTTCTAGGCCAGCGTGTTCGGCTTTAATTGCAGCAATACGTGCAGAGTTAACACGGCTCATTTGGCCAGCGCCCACACCTACCGTTTGACGGTTTTTCGCGTAAACAATGGCGTTAGATTTCACATACTTAGCCACTTTCCATGCGAAGATTAAATCGTGCATTTCTTTTTCAGTTGGCTGACGCTTGGTTACAACCGTTAGGTCGTCTGCTGTGATCATGCCGTTGTCACGGTCTTGAACTAACAAGCCACCATTAACACGTTTGTAATCAAATGCAGCAATACGATCAGCTGACCATTCGCCGGTTTCTAATAAGCGAACGTTTTTCTTAGCAGCGATGACTAATTTTGCATCAGCAGAAATAGATGGCGCGATAATTACTTCAACGAATTGACGCTCAGCAATGGCCGCCGCAGTGTCGCCGTCTAATTCACGGTTGAATGCGATGATGCCACCGAAAGCAGATTCAGTATCCGTTGCGAACGCAAGGTCGTACGCTTCTTTAATGCCGTTCGTAGAAACCGCCACACCACAAGGGTTGGCGTGTTTCACGATCACACAAGCAGGCTTGGTGAATGATTTAACACATTCAAGGGCCGCGTCTGTATCTGCAACATTGTTGAAAGAAAGTTCTTTGCCTTGGATCTGAGTAGCCGTGGCAATAGACGCTTCTTGTGGATTGGCTTCTTTATAGAAAGCCGCATTTTGGTGAGGGTTTTCACCGTAACGCATGTCTTGTGCTTTGATGAACTGAGTATTAAAGGTGCGAGGGAAATCACCTTTGTTGTCAGTGCTTAGCTCTTCTGCAGTTTGATCAATACGACCAAGGTAGTTAGCAATCATGCCGTCGTAAGCTGCAGTGTGCTCAAACGCCTTAAGAGCTAGATCAAAACGTAGCTTGTACGTAAGGCCGTTGTTTTCATCAAGCTCTGCCAATACTGCACTGTAATCAGATGCGTTAACCACGATGCCCACGTGAGCATTGTTTTTTGCAGCAGAACGAACCATGGTTGGGCCGCCGATGTCGATGTTTTCAATGGCATCTGGCAATGTGCAATCAGGGTTAGCGGTTGTGGCTTCGAATGGGTAAAGGTTAACAACTACCAAGTCGATTGGGTTGATGCCGTGCTCTTCCATTACAGCGTCGTCTTGACCGCGACGGCCTAAAACACCACCGTGAATTTTCGGGTGAAGCGTTTTCACACGGCCATCCATCATTTCTGGGAAACCTGTGTAATCGCTAACTTCAACAGCGTTAACACCTTTTTCGCAAAGCAGCTTGTAAGTACCACCGGTAGATAGGATCTCTACGTTTTTGGCGGCCAAGGCTTGGGCGAATTCTACAATGCCCGTTTTATCAGAAACACTGATAAGGGCACGACGTACTGGAGTGATTGATGATGCCATATTTGATCAATTAGTCAGTTTTTAAAAGGGTTTATAAAGCAAAAAACGCTGCACAAGGCAGCGTTTATAAAATCAAGTCTAACGACTAAAGCATTCCGTATTGCTTTAACTTTTTACGCAATGTTCCGCGGTTTAAGCCCAAAAGCACAGCGGCTTTTGTTTGATTGTCTTTAGTGTAGCGCATAACTACTTCTAGCAAAGGCGCTTCTACTTCAGATAATACTAAGTCATAAACTTCTGTAACGGGTTGACCGTCAAGCTGCGCGAAATAGCTTTCAAGGGCTTTTTCAACGCTGTCGCGTAAAGTTTGTGTGTTTTCTGCAGGTAGCTGTGTGCTGTTGTCTACAGGATTTTGATTGTGTGCCACTGGTGATTCGTGGGTACTCATGCCGCTGTTTCCTTCCCCAAAGATTGAGTAAAAAAAGTATTTATTAAAGTTATTTGTTCTTCAGGTGTTTCCAGTTTATTAAACTGTCGACGTACATCTCTGTTATCGTCGTGGGCCTGAAGGTACCAACCAACGTGCTTACGCGCGATGCGTACTCCCATGTACTCTCCGTAGAACTCATATAGCGCGAGCATATGCTCTAGCAGTATGGTGTTTACTTCTTGTAACTTAGGGGCTGCAAGTAGCTGGCCTGTTTGTAAAAAGTGCTGTGTTTCTCTAAATATCCAAGGGCGTCCTTGGGCGGCTCTGCCCAACATAACGCCATCGGCTTGCGTGTAATCCAGTACATATTTAGCCTGTTCGGGCGTCGTAATGTCACCGTTGGCTAAAACAGGAATGGATACCTGCTGTTTAATCGTTTTTATGGTGTCGTATTCAACGGCACCTTTGTATCCGCAGCGACGGGTTCGCCCGTGAATCGCTAACGCTGCAATACCACTCTGTTCAGCTAATGCGGCAATGGTTGGAGCATTCTTATGTTCCGGTGCCCACCCCGTGCGCATTTTTAATGTAACAGGGACATCTACTGAAGCCACAACGGCTTGTAAAATATCCGCAACCAGCGCTTCATCTTTCATTAATGCGCTGCCAGCTGCTTTGTTGCATACTTTTTTGGCTGGGCATCCCATATTGATATCCACAATTTGGGCGCCGTGCTGAACTGCCATGACGGCCGCGTTTGCCATCATTTCTGGATCACCACCAGCTATTTGAACTGAGATGGGATCCACTTCCCCTGTATGATCTAATCGAGTCTGCGATTTACGGCTATTCCATAAATTCACATCACTTGTGATCATTTCACTGACAACTAAACCCGCTCCGAGCTTTCGACATAACTGTCTAAAAGGACGATCTGTAACACCTGCCATGGGAGCAAGTACCAGAGGGATATCGATTTGGTACTGGCCAATATGGAACATGTGCGACAAGTTGGTTGTTTTTTGCTCTAGCAAGGGGCGGCTATGATACTCGTAAACGACAGGCGGGGAAAGTCTTGACAGGGTGAGAATTGACCTATTTTTGCTGTTTATTTTTCCAACAAATTGATTTTCAAAGTGTCAAGCTTTTGGATGGACATTTTCTGTCAATTGACCACTTTTATTAGGGGGTTAACTCCAATAAAAGTGATCAAAGATGGGAATGAGCCGTTGTGAGTGTTGAACTCTTATGGTGCAAGGAAGCGCACTTGGTAGTTATTTGCACGACTGCCAGGGTCTTGAATTTCTAAAGCAATGTGAATGGGGGTTTGCACCGGCATCAAACTTAGGCCTGCCGCTTCTCCGGCTAAATATTCGTTAGGAGTAAACAGTCTATGTGCAATGGTTTTGTCATTATGATCTGTAAACGTCAGCTCTAGTCTTGGGAATGCCTGCTTATAGGTGGCATGGTTCATAAACAATACATCGACGCTTAAGGCGTTTTGGTACTGAGGGTGAGAGCTCACTTGGGGACTCGCTGTGGTGCGTATTTTACTTAAGTCATAAGTAGAAGGCAGGGTACAGTTCAGCTGATCGCAAGCCAGTTTGTAATACGGGCGTAAATTTTCTTGGCGCGACCATTGATCAAAATTAAAGAAAGCCAGTTGTCCCACTAAAGCGATCACCAATAAGCTACAGGCTACCATACCTAGCCAAAACTTCGTTTTACTGCGTTGCTTAGGCAAACTTAAATCTAAAGGGTCTACTTCAATGTAGCTAAATGATTGCTGACTGACTTTAGGCAGGACTTTTTTAGGTGTGCTTTGTTTGACTTCTTCCTCTTCGCTGTCATCTAGCAAGGCTTGGGCCCAAGATTCGTCATCTTGTCCGTCCTCTTCAACGGCCACTGAATCAACCAGTTTTTCGCTGTCGCTAAAGAAAGGGTCTGCCACATCATCAGGGTTGATGGATAGGAAGTCTTGATCGATTTCGGTAACCACACTTTTTGGTCCATCATCCATCATGCCGTCATGAATCAGGTCATCATCCCCTTCCATGTCATCATGGATCAATCCGTCATTAATATCTAATGAACTGTCTTGAGCAGGGGTTTCAAATAAAGATTCTGAAAACATGTCTTGAGTGCGATCGTCTTGTGGTTCAGCCTTATTTTCTTCCTGTTGAAAGTAGTCGCTAGCACGAAATACATGCAAGCAGGCGCCACAGCGCACAGCGCCTTTGGCAACGTTAAGTTGGGCCGGAGTCACTTTAAATGTGGTGTCACATTTAGGACATTGTGTTATTTGTGTTTTTTCCATGGCGCTTTAAATTGCGTGCCTCTAATAACGGTTAGGCTTTTGCTTGGGCGTGAATCCTCACCCAGCCATCATCTTCTTCAATACTATGAATCGTACATGCTTGTTCGTAAGCGGTTGCAACAGTTTGTGCTTGGCTTGCTAAGATACCGGATAATACCAAGTGCCCACCCGGTAGCAAATAAGACAAAATAGAATCTTTTAGTTCCACAAGCGGCCCGGCCAGTATATTGGCCAGTACAATTTCTGTTTTTACTTGAGGGGCGTCTTCAGGTAAGTGAAATGATACTTTGCTTTCATCCACTTGGTTGCGTTCGGTATTTTCGTTACTGGCTAAAATGGCTTGTGGATCAATGTCGATGCCCACTAACGATTTTGCCCCCAGTAACATGGCTGCAATGCCTAATATGCCGCTGCCACAGCCAAAATCAAAAATGGTTTTATTTTGAATATCGGCTTGATCTAGCCACTTTAAACAAAGTGATGTGGTGGCATGGGTACCGGTGCCAAACGCCAAACCCGGGTCTAATTTTAAGTTAATGGCTTCAGGGTCTTCCGGTTCTAACCAGCTTGGGCAAATCCATAAACGCTTGCCAAAAGGCATGGGTTTGAAGGTATCCATCCATTCTCTTACCCAGTCTTTGTCTTCTACTAGTTCTAATTTGTAGTTAGGGAAAGCTTGTTCGTATTCTGACTCATACAAAGCGGCCAATTGTTTCATCTGTACTTCTAAAGGCTGCTCTGCATCAAATAAGGCAATGAGAGTGACAGTGCTCCAGAGTGGCGTCGTGCCTAATTTTGGCTCATAGATAGGTTGGTCGGCGGCATCTCGCATGGTAACCGCTTGGGCGCCAATGGCCATGAGCAAGTCTTCCAATTCATTGGTTTGCTCTGACGGTACTTCTATAATGGCTTGAATCCATGGCATGGGCAGATTACTTCTTTTATCTATCTATTTGGCAAGTCGTTTGGTTAGGAAGTGTATGTCCACACTGCCTTGTTTAAATTCAGAGCTTTTGATTAGGTCTTGTTGTAGCGGGATATTGCTGCGGATTCCACTAATGACCATCTCATCTAAAGCGTTGCGCATGCGTAAACGCGCGCTTTCCCTGTCGTCGCCATAGCTAATGACCTTGGCCACAAGCGAGTCGTAATAGGGCGGCACACTATAGCCATTATACAGGTGAGAATCTACTCGAATGCCCAGTCCGCCGGGGGTGTGGAATTGATCTATCTTACCTGGGCTAGGGGTAAAGGTAGTGGGATCTTCAGCGTTGATACGGCATTCAATGGAATGGCCTTTTATTTCAATATCACTTTGTTTAAAAGACAGCCCCAAACCTGAAGCAATGCGTAATTGCTCTTTAATGATGTCTACGCCAGTGATCATTTCGGTCACAGGGTGCTCGACCTGAATCCGAGTATTCATTTCAATGAAATAAAATTCCCCATCTTGGTATAAAAACTCAAAGGTGCCAGCCCCTTCGT
>CAJXIT010000027.1 GCA_913054055.1 uncultured Thalassolituus sp. | reverse complement strand
TTCAATTGCTGCGTTCAGTGCGAGCAGGTTAGTTTGCTCAGCAATTGCTTGGATAGTTGATAGGATCTGATTGATATCAGTCGCATTTTGCTCAAGCGCAGAAACAACCGATGAGGCATCGCCAAGCTGCATTGATAGTTGTTCAATTGAATTACTGCTTTTAACTATGACTTCGTTGCCCTCAACACAGGCTTGCATCGACACTTGCGCGGCAGATGCCGTCATTTCAGCATGGCTGGCAACTTCACTCGCTGTCGCTGACATTTCATGGATTGCGGTGGCAATTTGATCGACATCTTGATGCTGACCATTCACGCCATCACTAGCCTTTGCGGCAATATTTGATGATTCGTTAACCTGTTTAATTAACTGCTTGGTTTTATGCATGGCTTGTGGGCTGTTTTGTAATAGGGAATTGATAAAGTTTTGTGCTTGCTCGGCAAGGGCAGTTTCATCTTCAACCACTTCGTGCACTAAACCAAATTGAGCGGCTTTATTAGCATCAAATGCTTCTGCGGTTAAGAAGTATCGGCGTGAAGCCCGTTCACCCATTGCTGAAACCACAAATGGACTGATCACCGCAGGGCTTAAACCAATTTTCACTTCGCTTAAACAAAAGCGGCTGCGTTGTGTGGCAATGGCCATGTCACAGCAAGCCACTAACCCTACGGCGCCGCCATACGCGGCACCGTTTACCAATACAATAGTGGGTTTATTTAAGTTATTTAATTTGTGCATTAACTCAGCCAGTTCTTGCGCGTCGTCACGGTTTTCTTGTTCAGAGAGCACGGCCATGCGTTTCATCCAGTTAAGGTCTGCGCCAGCGCTAAAGTGTTTTCCGTTACTGGTTAATACCACCACACGTACTTGCGGGTCGCCTTCAATGGCATTCAGGGCGTCAATGATTTGTGCAATTAATACATCGTCAAAGGCGTTGTGTACGTCTGGGCGATTTAAAATTAATTTGGCAACGCCGTTTTCTATTTCTACTAATAAGTTTTCTGTTGTCATCTTTATCACCATTGCATTCTAAAGATGCCGAATTTGGTTTCTTGCTGTGGCGCATTTAATGATGCACTGATAGCAAGACCCAATACTTCGCGAGATTGTGCAGGATCAATCACACCGTCATCCCATAAGCGGGCAGAGGCGTAATAAGGGTGACCTTCTTTTTCGTATTTGGCTAATAGCGGTGCTTTGAATTGTTCTTGCTCTTCATCGCTGAAGCTTTCACCGCGTTTCTCTTTTGCGCCCTTGGTGATTAATGACATAACGCCGGCTGCTTGCTCACCGCCCATGACACTGATGCGCGCGTTTGGCCACATCCACATGAAGTTTGGATCGTACGCTCGGCCGCACATGCCATAGTTACCGGCACCAAAGCTGCCACCAAATACCATGGTGAACTTAGGCACTTTTGCACAGGCTACTGCGTTTACCATTTTGGCGCCGTGTTTGGCGATGCCTTCTTGCTCGTATTTAGAGCCCACCATAAAGCCAGTAATATTTTGTAAAAAGATAAGCGGGATATTGCGCTGACAGCATAGCTCAACAAAGTTAGCGCCTTTTTGTGCGCTTTCAGAAAATAAAATACCGTTGTTGGCCACTATGCCTACTGGATAGCCATAAATTCGCGCAAAGCCGCATACGAGCGTGGTGCCAAAGCGAGATTTGTATTCATCAAAATCACTGCCATCCACAATGCGTGCAATCACTTCACGGGCGTCCATGGGTTTTTTCAAATCTTGCGGAATGATGCCGTAGAGTTCGTTGCTATCGTAAAGTGGGGCGATCACATCGCGCACATCCAATTGGGTTTGCTTTTGCCAATTTAAGCGGTCGATACTTTGACGGGCCAATTGAAGAGCATGCTCATCATTTTCAGCCAGGTGGTCCACCACACCACTTTGTGATGTGTGCATGTCGCCACCGCCTAAGGTTTCAGCGTCAACCACTTCACCTGTGGCCATTTGCACAAGCGGTGGGCCAGCTAAAAAGATGGTGCCTTGTTCTTTCACGATAATCGATTCATCTGCCATGGCCGGCACATACGCGCCGCCTGCTGTACAGCTGCCCATGACCACTGCAATTTGTGGAATGCCCATGGCCGACATGTTGGCTTGGTTGAAGAATATGCGACCAAAGTGTTCTTTGTCTGGGAATACTTCATCTTGGCGCGGCAGGTTAGCTCCGCCGCTATCTACTAAATAAATACACGGCAGGTAATTTTTTTGTGCAATTTCTTGTGCGCGTAAATGTTTTTTGACAGTCAGTGGGTAATAAGAGCCCCCTTTAACGGTGGCATCGTTTGCCACAATCATGCATTCCACCCCAGAGACTTTGCCTATGCCTGCTACTACACCGGCGCAAGGCACCACATCGTCATACACTTCATGGGCAGCAAGCTGACCCACTTCTAAAAAAGGCGAGCCTTCATCCAATAGTGTGGCAATGCGTTCGCGGGCTAATAATTTACCGCGACTTTTATGGCGAGCTTGAGACGCTTCACCGCCCCCTAAAGAGATTTGGCTAACAAGGTTTTTTAAGTGGGCAACCACATCAAGGTTAAAAGCACGGTTGTCTTTAAACTCAGATGAATTGGTATTGATTTTTGTATGAATTACAGGCATTCGGGGCTCCAGTTGTAGGAGGCTGCTTGCAGGCGACTGTTTATAAGGAACATCGTCAGCAAGCTTCCTTTTACAAAGCTATTTTATTTAGACTCGTTGAAAATCTCACGACCAATCAACATACGGCGCACTTCAGACGTACCCGCACCAATTTCATAAAGCTTGGCATCACGCAATAAACGGCCGGTTGCAAAGTCATTGATGTAGCCATTACCGCCTAATAATTGAATGGCATCTAATGCCATTTGCGTGGCTTTTTCTGCGGTGTAAAGAATCACGCCAGCGGCATCTTTGCGGGTGGTTTCACCACGGTCACAGGCTGCTGCCACGGTGTATAAATATGATTTACAGGCGTTCATGGTGCTGTACATGTCAGCCACTTTGCCTTGCACCAATTGGAACTCACCAATGCTTTTACCAAATTGTTCACGGTCGTGGATGTAAGGGATCACAATGTCCATGCACGCTTGCATGATGCCAGTAGGGCCACCAGATAGAACAACTCGTTCGTAATCTAGGCCGCTCATTAATACTTTCACCCCTTGGTTTAAACCACCCAGAATGTTTTCTTCTGGAACTTCGCAGTCTTCAAAAATAAGCTCACAGGTGTTTGAACCGCGCATGCCTAATTTATCCAGTTTTTGACCACGGCTGAAGCCAGGGAAGTCGCGCTCAACAATAAACGCGGTCATGCCGTGGGCGCCTTTTTCAAAATCGGTTTTGGCATACACAACATAGGTGTCAGCATCAGGGCCATTGGTGATCCACATCTTGCCGCCGTTTAATACATACTTGTCGCCTTTTTTATCGGCGCGTAATTTCATGCTCACCACGTCAGAGCCGGCATTGGGTTCACTCATGGCCAGTGCGCCAATGTGTTCACCGGAAATCAGCTTAGGTAGATACTTGGCTTTTTGTTCAGGGGAACCGTTTTTAGTTAGTTGGTTTACACAAAGGTTAGAGAACGCACCATAGCTTAAGCCGATTGAAGCGGATGCTCGGCTGATTTCTTCCATAGCCACCACGTGCGCAAGGTAACCCATGTTAGTGCCGCCGTACTCTTCTTCTGCGGTGACACCTAGTAGACCCATGTCACCAAGCTTTTTCCAAAGCTGGTTGGGGAAAGCGTTTTCTTTATCGGTGGCCTCGGCTAATGGGGCAATCTCGCTGGCGGCAAAACCGTTTACTTGCTCACGCATCATGTCGATGGTTTCGCCAAGGCCGAAGTTTAATTCTCTGTAAATTGATTTCATTATTTATCCTTTTTGAGAGTACCTTAAGGTGGCTCTCACTTTTTAATGTTTTATTTTTATTGGTTAATTAGTTTAAAAGGGTGGTGCTGAGTCTTACTTTAAGACCTCTTGCACCCGTGCTTCATGTTCATCTAATTCCATTAACATAATTTCAATGTCATGTTTTTGCTGTTCTAAACGCTCTCGGCTTTCTTGTACTTTTTCTAAAACTTTTTGGTATTGCTCTTGGTTATTTTTGCCCGATCCGTACATTTGGATGAGCTCGCGGCTTTCCGCTAGTGACCAGCCAAGGCGCTTGCCCCTGAGAATAAGCTTTAAGGTAATGTAGTCTTTATGTCGATATAGACGTTTTTGCCCATCTCGCTCTGGGCTTAATAAGCCTTCGCTTTCATAAAAGCGAATGGCACGAGTTGTAATATCAAAACGTTGAGCGAGATCACTGATGGTATAAATGGTGGTTTTATCATTTTTCATCATTTGATTTAAAACCAAGTTGACGTTTACGTCAACGTAATAATGCGCGAGTGAGGCTTAAATGGATGAGAGTAGGTGGATATTTGCCCAGTTTTGCGTCATAAACGAGCATTTGCTTGGTTTTTTATGCACAAAAATAAATCACTTAAGTGAATTCGCGTAAATTATTCGCAATATGGACTATTTTCCATATTGACTTATGTAACTTATTGAAAAATAAAGAAAAAATATTTTGTTTGAAAAAAAACCAATTTAAGCTAGCACTAGGAAACATGGGCTTTAGCGCAAGTTTTCAAACAGTTATTCACTAAGTTATCCACAGGAAATGTGGGTAAGTTGGATAAACCTAGGTTTCATCTGGGTTTAAGCTAAATACGTACTGATTAACGGGTTGATCATAGTAAATGTCAGTGATTCTGGTGGATGTGGCGATTGGCCATTTGTGGATTAAAGCCTTTAATGGCGTTTGTATTATATTTATGAGAAAGCCATGCAGGTATTTTTGAAGGATACGACATTTTTTGACTTAGACGCCCCTGAGCTTGAGGCGTTTAACGCCAAGTATGTTCGGTCAAGTATGGCACCGACTGAAAAAGCCGTGGCTTTGTATTACGGGGTCCGTGATGACATTGCCTATAACCCTTACACATTTTCTCCTGATCAAGAAACGTTTAAAGCCAGCCACTGTGTTCAGCAGGCCCAGTCGTACTGTGTACCTAAAGC
Organism: uncultured Thalassolituus sp.; assembly: GCA_913054055.1. Taxonomy (GTDB): domain Bacteria; phylum Pseudomonadota; class Gammaproteobacteria; order Pseudomonadales; family Oceanobacteraceae; genus Bermanella. Next base: position 12,166 of record CAJXIT010000027.1, on the reverse strand, counting down.
TATTTTGATGGTGGCGCTGGCCAGGTTAAATGGTATTCCGGCTCGTCTTGGTTTGGCGGATGTAAAAAACCATTTATCAAGTCCCGCCTTGTTAGAATGGCTGCGAACGGATGAGTTTGTTATGCATGGTTATGCGGAACTGTATTTAGAAAATCAGTGGGTAAAGGCAACCCCTGCATTTGATGCGCGCTTATGTAAGAAAATGGGGGTAAAGCCACTTGAGTTTAATGGTAAAGATGATTCTATTTTTCATGAGTTTAATGGCGAGGGTGAAAAGGCCATGGAATACCTTAGGGATCATGGTCAATTTGACGATGTGCCTTATGAAAAGATTGTGGTGACGGTTGCGCAAGCGTATCCCCATCTGATTGAGAAGTTCATGGGGCAAAAAGGACGTAGCTTAGAAGCCGATTTAGGAAGTTGATTGACCGGCTTTAATCTTGTGGTGTCCATTTAAAGGTTTCAAATAAGCAATTGATATCGCCTTCTAACTCAGCTGTAAACGTTAAGCCTTTTCCTGTCACTGGGTGTTGAATGGTTAGTTTCCGTGCGTGCAGCAATAACCGAGCAGCATTCAAATGTTCTGAAAAATAACGATTGTATTTTCCTTTTCCATATCGAGCATCCCCAATAATTGGGTGGCTTAAGTGTTTTAAGTGCCTACGGATTTGATGAGTGCGCCCCTGTTTGGGTATGGCTTCTACCCAGCTAAAGCGGCTTTTAGGGTAGCGATCAATTTCAGCGTCAATCTCTACTGTGTTAATTAAATGAAATTGAGTTTGTGCGGCTTGCTGGGTGTCAGCATCTTGCCCGTAATCAGCCATGCCTTTTAGCGGATGATCTACAAAAGTGGATGCTTTCAACCAACCCCTTACCACTGCCCAATAGGTTTTTTCTGCGTGCTCCCAGTTCGCTTGAACTTGTTGCGCAATTTCTCCACTAAAGGCAAAGAGTAAAACCCCTGAGGTTGGCCTGTCTAATCTATGTACAGGAAAGACGTGTTTGCCCACCATGTCTCGTACGGTTTGCAGTGCAAATTCTTTTGCATCTTTTGCCACCCAGCTTTTATGCACTAATAAACCACTGGGTTTATTGACGGCTATCAGGTAATCGTCTTGATAAAGGATGGTTAAAGGCATATAAACAAGTTGAGGCATATAAGAAAAACACAATTTTATCATGCCTTTATGCAGATTGATTGCTTTGCCTTTTAGGGCAAGTGAATACTAAACTACGCCATAGTTTATGACAGTTGAGCTAAACTCAGCTGAGACCCATTATAAATAGAATGAATATTGTTAGGGAGAGTTGTGTGAGCGAACATTCAGGTCAGCAGGGCATTACCATGGATGTCCCTCAGCATGGACGTTATTTAACGTTCAAGCTGATAGCTGGAGAAGCAGGTAATATAGAACGTGTAAAACAATCCATTAAATCAGCTTCGGCCATTGTTAAGGATCATAGCTGTGTCATTGGTTTTGGGACTCAGGTTTTGCAGTTATTGGACGCAAAAATCGATCATAGTTTGGTCTTTCCAAACTTTGTGAGTCAGGGCATCAGTATTCCAGCCACTTCGGATGACATATGGGTATGGTTGCGTGGAGAAGATCCGGGTGAGTTGTTACACATCAGTCATCAGGTGAGCGCTGAGCTGGGATCGTGCTTTGAAGTGAGCAGCATTGTAGATGGCTTTAAATTCAAAGAAGGGCGTGACTTATCTGGTTATGTTGACGGCACTGAAAATCCTGAAGGGGATGATGCCGTGGAAGCAGCCTTTTCGGATGCTGGAGAAAGCTATGTGGCTGTACAAAAGTGGCAGCATAACCTTGAATATTTTGCTTCGTTAAAACAGCAAGATCAGGATCACATCATTGGTCGCCGTTTAAGTGATAACGAAGAGTTAGATGATGCCCCAATCTCTGCTCACGTTAAGCGTACCGCCCAAGAAAGCTTTACCCCGCAGGCCTTTATGTTACGCCGCTCTATGCCTTACAGTGAGGGCAATCAAGCGGGCTTAATATTTGTGTGTTTTGCAAATTCACCTATGCCGTTCAAGCAACAATTGGCAAGAATGGTGGGCCGTGAAGACGGTGTAACTGACGGTTTGTTCCGCTTTAGTCGACCATTAACCGGCGCTTATTATTGGTGCCCTGGGGTGAAATCTGGGCGATTGGATTTATCGAAACTTTCGATCGATTAACAATAAATATTTGAGACATTCAATACTGAATGGCCTTTATACTAAATTTATTATTTAGGAGAAGGCCATGACTGTTCGTATATTAGAGTCTGTATTAACCGCACAAGATGCTATGGATGGTGCGGGTGTAAAAATTAAACGCCATAGCTTGGTTCAGCGTTCGCTGGCCGATCCATTTTTACTTTTAGATGAAATAAAAAGTGATGATGCGCAAGATTTCATTGCGGGTTTTCCTCCACATCCCCATCGCGGTATCGAAACACTTACCTATATGCGTAAGGGAGGCATTCGACACGATCATATGGGCAACCAAGGGGAGGTGCTGAGTGGCGGTGTGCAATGGATGCGCGCAGGTAAAGGTGTGATTCATGGGGAGATGCCCATAAAAGAACACAACACCATGCACGGCTTTCAATTGTGGATTAACTTAAGCAAAGTCAACAAAATGATGGACCCAGATTATCGAGATGTGCCTAAAGAAGAGATTCCTCACGTACAAACAAAGGATTATCTGGCTCATGTGATTGCTGGGGATTGGATTCTGAATAATGCGGTTTATCAAGGGCCTTTAAATCGTTTGGAGGCCAATGCGGCCTATTTAGATTTAGAGCTAGAAGCTGGAGGCGTATTTACCCATGACATACCTGAAGGACATCAAGTCTTAGTGTCGGTTTATGAGGGGGCGGTAGTTTCAAAGGGGAAGCACACAGATAAAAAAGAAGTATACAAAGGTCAGATTGCTCAATTTAACGAAAAGGGGGAGTTGCAGTTGTCGTCTTTGGAGGGAGGCAAAGCCTTAATACTTCACGGCAAGCCTCACAAGGAACCCGTTGCGAATTATGGGCCTTTTGTTATGAATACAATGGATGAAATTGAGCAAGCAATTCAAGATTATCAAAACGGTGTTTTAACGGATTAAATAATATGCTTATAAAAAAGCCCAAGAAAAAATGGCTTGAGCTTTTTTATTTCTATTTAAATCAGGCTGTAATTAGTAAGGCAACCTGAATCCAAATGGCTAGCAAAACCAACATACTGATGGTGAAAATGCCCATTCTGTGAAGTGCATTATTGCGGCCCATGTGTATGGCGGAATGCAGTAGGCGACTTGCAAGATAGCCCCAGCCTAAATAAACCAAAGTATCGCTCTCTAAGTTTAAGCTGATGGCTAAAACGCAGGCCAAATAAAACAAAATAGGCTGCTCAAGTAAGTTGTTGTAGTGTCTGCTTATCTTTTTTAAATAAGTGGGTTCATCATATCCTGACATCACAAGATATAGCTTTGGGTTTACTTGTCTTTTTTGCACAGCAATAAAGCGAAGGGCGCCCAATGCGCTGCAAATAAGAAGTGTCCAAATAATCAAAAAAATCATGGGATATAGCATTTAAATTTTCCATTTTAAGTTTAAAAATAGCTTAGAGTGCAAAGCTGAGTAACTGCGCATTCACTTAAAACCATGTGGGTACAAGAGTCAATGGCAGAAAAAATGATCGTTATTGCCTAATGTAGCTAGTAGCTAAGAGTCTAATGAACTAGAGTGCGACCGCTGCCATTTTTATTAATAAGTAAGCGCATAAACCCAATTGAATGACGTAGAAAGTAAAGCGTGCTGCAACCGCTATGGGGCTAGCACTGATGATATGAGTAATTGTTTGAGCCATTCGAGCTAATAGAATGAAACTGGCCACTTGATCGGAGAGTATTGTCATGCCCATTACAATAGCGGTTAATAAGGTGCCAACTAATATGGGCAAGTTCTCTAAAGAGTTGTAAACGGCGCGCATGTATCTTTGATTCGCCTCCCCTAAATTGCTGCCATCCGGTTCAAATTCGTTGATTTTTACTCTGCCAGTTAATACGAGCATGCTTCTAAGTACCAACAGGGCGGCGATTAAAAAAATGCTCCATGCTATGAGGCCGATGATAATTTGCTGTGTCATGTTTTTTCTTATTATTGAGTTGTAGTGGATTAGAGCTATTACTCTACATTAAGTGGCATGCAATAAAAAGCCGGCGTTTGCCGGCACAGTAAATTTAGGGGGAAAGCAATATTAGGTACTGGATACACCGTCCTTATCCCTAATTACCCACAGAATATCGACGATTAAAACGGCTGAAACTACGAATAGCACGCCAGCAATGGCGATGTTTTGTGTGTAAAAAGTTAATAAAAGGGTAAACGCAAACAAGCATGCAAATAAGCATGAAAAGATGACGATAAGGGCTTTTTTATGTTCGGTTTGCATGGTGGCACCTTTATATTCTTATAGGTTTTATTAATGATTTTAATATACCTATAGGAAGTTAAAATTTGGGTGATATTTTGTAATGAAATGCTAGGAAATGTATCTGCCAGTGTTGTATTAGCACTGGGGTAGGGAAAGCCTTTCAAGTATGATGCAGGTGACCACTGATTAGCGATTTAGAAGATGTTTAAATTAGGATTAATAATTAACCCATTGGCAGGCCTTGGGGGCAGTGTTGCCCTAAAGGGCAGTGATGGCGTCGCCCAACAAGCTCTAGATAAAGGGGCCCAGCCAAAAGCTAATCTTCGTACTCAAATTGCTTTAAACGAAGTTGTGCATTTAAAAGATCAAGTGATACTGCTGACTTGCCCAGGTGAAATGGGTGAAACTTGTGCAGCGGATCTTGGTTTTGAGTTTGAAATGATCAACCTTCCTGTTACCACCGAAACGTCTGCCCATGATACTAAGTGCGCCGCTGAGATTATGAAAGAGAAAGGAGTGGATCTATTATTGTTTGCTGGCGGTGATGGTACCGCGCGAGATATTTGCAGTGTGGTAGAGGATGAATTTCCGGTTTTAGGTGTGCCTGCAGGGGTAAAGATCCACAGCGGTGTTTACGGCATTACTCCTAAAGCCAGTGGAGAGGTGTTACGTATGCTAATCAATGGAGAGCTGGTGGATTTAAAAAACCAAGATGTGCGAGACATTGATGAAGAGGCTTTTCGCAATAATCAGGTGAGTGCTAAATTATATGGAGAAATGCTGGTACCCGAAGCTGGACAATTTGTTCAGTCGGTTAAGCAGGGTGGTATGGAGCAAGAAGACCTTGTATTGGAAGACATGGCCGCGTTTTTAGCAGATGAAGCACAAGATGACGTGTTGTATTTAGTGGGCTCGGGTAAAACCACACAGTTTTATATGGATTACATTCATGCAGACAATACCTTATTAGGGGTGGATGCTGTTTTTAATAACGATGTAATCGCTAATGATTTGACTGAACAGAAAATCTTGGAGCTAATTGAGCAGTACCCAAACGTAAAAATCATTGTGAGTGTCATTGGTGGGCAGGGGCATGTATTTGGTCGTGGTAATCAGCAGCTAAGCGCTGAAGTTATCAAAAAAGTGGGACGTGAAAATTTAATCATCCTATGCACCAAATCCAAGTTGAAGCAATTGGATGGGCGCCCATTAATTGTGGATACCAGTGACGTAGAATTAGATAAACATTTAGCGGGACATATTGAAATTTTGACAGGGTACAATGATAAAGTGTTGTACCCCATTCAATAATTTTTTATTGCTCTAAATTAACGTTTTTCTATGGATTTCAACATGCTATGAAACACGGCAGTGCCTTGTTGTTGCATCTTCTTATCTAATAACTTACCAATTAAAGGTATGTTCATTTTACCTTCAGAAACCCAGGTAACATGAGTTGTATTATCGCCCAAGTCTTTAAGATCAATGATGCCCTTATAATGCTCCATTTTGATCGGCCTAGCTTTTTCAATTTTATACTGCATGTGAATAGGGCGTTCAAAATCTGTAATCTTTTCCCAGACTTTAAATGCTCCTGTTTGAACTGTGCGCAGTGCCCCCTTGCCATTACGTTCAGTCTTTCCTTCATTTAGTAAATGAGCAGAACCAACTGCAGAGAATAAAGCGTAATTAGAATGATCGCTAATGGCCTCAAACACTGTTTCAATTGGAGCTTGGACAATGCGTTCAACTTTAATTTTAAACATGGGCAGATACTTTGTTATTTTTCACCACGTTAACATTTATGGATAATAAATCTACCTATGTAGTTTAGGTTTGGCTGGTCGAAATTAGTGAATATTCATGGTACTTATAGTGTACGGCACGTCGCGTTAATAGTGTTCGAATGTTTAACTGTCAGCAAAGTAATTCATTGTTAAAAATACTTGGCTCCACAGAACTAAATTTCAGAAACTAATTAGCTGACGTTAATATTCATTTTAGGATTTAAACACATTAGGCAGAGTATAGTGGCTTCTCGAATGGGAATCCCAGAGCTAGAAAACTAATCAATAGATTATGCTAAAAATTAAATAAAGGTGCGGGAAAGAAAAAAAAGGGAGAAAGTGGCTCCTCGAACTGGAATCCCAGAACTAGAAAGCTGACCAATAGATTAATTTGTAAATCAAAACATGAAGAGGAGGAGAAAGTGGCTCCTCGAACTGGACTCGAACCAGTGACCAATAGATTAACAGTCTACTGCTCTACCAACTGAGCTATCGAGGAACTACAGTGCTGTCTTGGCTGTTGCCTCAACTGCGGGGCGTATATTATTGATGAAGGCCTGTATCGTCAACTCTTTTTTTGTTTTTTTTTAATTTAAATACAAGGACTTACCCAATCTTGATGGATTAGGGGCTAAACAAGGAAATCTTTCAATTTAATACCGTAATCAACTGGATCAAGGCTCCTAACAATTGTGATTTCATTATTTGTTGTGCTCAGGTCTAATCGTGTGACCTCAATAAAATGTTTGGCGTTGATATTATAGATTACCCTAATGACTGGCTTCATGGTTTCTTCCGTCTCTTCTATGACGATGCCTGCTTGTCCATTACTGAGCTCTACTAAAGAGCCCACAGGGTAAACCCCCATGGCTTTTATGAATGCATGTACATACTTAACATCCAAATGAGGCCCGCACCATTCTAGCATGCGTTTAAGAGCAGTAGAGGGCGTCATACCATCGTGATACACCCGATCGGCGGTAATGGCATCATATATATCAACCACGGAAGCCATGCGGGCCTCTTGTGTGACTTCATCGCCTTTTAATCCCGCAGGGTAACCTTTGCCATCCAGCCTTTCATGATGCTGGCCAGCAACATTGATAGACGCTTGTGGGAAACCGTGGCTTTTTTCCAGTATTTTTTGGCTATATAAGGCATGGCGCTTCATGATGGTGAACTCTTCATCAGTGAGTTTACCTGGCTTATGCAGGATAGTGTCAGGAATCATAACTTTGCCAATATCGTGTAACAGCGCCCCTGTGACACATTGATGCAGGTATTGATTATCCAATTTTAGGTATTTACCTAAGATAGACATAAGCACTGCCACGTTAACGCTGTGCTCCATCAGGTAGGAGTCTTTATCCCGAATACGGGATAAACACGCTAATGCATTTTGGTTGCGTACCACTGAATCCATGAAACTGGAGGCCATTTCTTCAAATGGCTTTGTATCAATGGCTTGACCATTTTGAACGGCATCAAGTGCATTACTTACAAGCCCTAAAGCTTCATTATGGATTTTGCCAGCCCGTTGAAATTCTTGCTCGAAGCTTGCGGATTGGGTTTCAACAGATTCAGTAGTGTGCTGAGATATTGAATGAACTTCATCTTCAAGTTGCCGAGTTTCTGTGTCTTCAGGTGTTTCAAGCGCAACGGCATCCTCGCTATCGTCACCTTGTTCGGTATCAATAATGAGTTCTTTTACGCCTTTTTGTTGCAGCGCTTTGATGGTTGTTTCGTCCTTGATTCGGCCTTCACGCTGTTCATTGCTAAGGGCTACCCCTTTTTGTGCAATGTTGGTGACATACATGCCGATCTTAAGGTCTTGTACCGATATTTTTTTTAGCATACAGCCCGTTCTCTTCCTGTAATTGAGTATAGATAAGCACGGCGAGTTATCTAATCGAGATTCTGGAAAGTCTGTACAAAAGTTAACTATGTGGCCAATATAGACACTGTTACTCAGTTATATGTGAAATTCATGGACAATATTGCCTTTCAAGGGCAGCTAGGGGCGTATAGTCACTTAGCATGTGCAACCGTAAAACCCGATGCTACCCCCATCGCTTATGACAGTTTTGTTGCAGCATTGGATGCCGTTGAGAATAACCAGGCCCAATGGGCCATGATTCCCATTGAAAACTCAACGGCAGGTAGAGTAGAAGAAATCTATCGTCAAATCCCCAAAACCAAACTGCATATCATTGCTGAGCACTTTCAGCCGGTAAATCATTGTTTAATGACCTTAAAGGAGTCGTCCCCTTCATGGGTTATGTCTCACCCTCAGGCGTTGGCTCAATGTCATGATCGTATTATACAAATGGGGTTGGTACCCAGGGCAGAGTTTGATACGGCTGGAGCGGCTAAGTTATTGCTAGAATCCAACGACTCAACTGGCGCTGTTATAGCGTCTGAGTTAGCTGCAGAACTGTATGGGTTAAAAATCGTACAAAAACACTTTGAGGATGTTGCAGGCAATACCACGCGTTTTTTATTGTTAGCTAAAGAAGCCACGCCCATAGAGTTTATACAGGGCGAGCAATACATTACTTCCATATTATTTAAAGTCAGGAATATACCGGCAGCTTTGTATAAAGCTTTGGGTGGTTTTGCGACCAATGGCCTAAATTTAATAAAAATTGAAAGCTATATGGACGGTAAAACATTAAACAGCAGTCAGTTTCATATTGATATTGCAGACCATGTAGAGTCTGGTGCAATGCAGCTGGCCATTGAAGAGTTGAAGTTTTTCGCATCTGAATATCGCTGGTTGGGGACCTATCGTGCCCAGTCATTCAGAGATTTATAAGTAAGGGGCACATGGATGAGTGAAGGCGTTATGAATTGGCAGCAGTTACTAAGCCGCAAGCGATTTGGGTTGTCAGATTCTCACGGATCACCTACACGCACCCCGTTTCACAAAGATCATGACAGAGTGGTATTTTCTAGCAGCTTTCGCCGATTGGAGCGTAAAACGCAAGTTCACCCCTTACGTGAAAACGACCATATTCATAGCCGTTTAACTCACAGTTTAGAAGTCAGTTGTGTCGGCAGAAGTTTGGGAGCGCTTGTAGGGGAGATGCTGGAGTCATCTTTACCATCTGAAATTTCACCCGCAGATTTAGGAGCCATCGTACAAGCGGCATGTTTGGCGCATGATATTGGTAATCCCCCTTTTGGTCACACTGGTGAAGACGCCATCCGTAATTGGTTTAGAGACAGTGCTAATCTGCGTTTTTTAGAGGGCTTGTCTCCAGCCCAAATTAAAGACTTCCAAACATTTGAGGGTAACGCTCAAGGGTTAAGGATATTAACGCAACTTGAATACCATAGATTTGATGGTGGAATGCGTTTGACCTATGCCACTTTAGGCGCCTTTTTAAAATACCCTTGGCACAGTGATTATCAAGATCCAAACAAAGGCGAAAAGTTTGGTGTGTATCAATCTGAGCAAGACTTCTTTCATAATATTGCCAATGAACTTGGGTTAATTCCGCAAGGAGAAAACCGGTTTTGCCGTCATCCATTGGTCTATTTAATGGAAGCATCGGATGACATTTGTTATGCCATTATTGATTTAGAAGATGGTGTGGAAATGAACCTGCTTGAATATAAAGAAGTCGAGCAACTATTGTTGGATTTAATAGGGGATGATGTGCCCCAGGATTATTTTGAAACCACTGATGAAGATCCTGCTAGGCGCCGTCTGGCTATATTAAGAGGGAAAGCCATTGAGATTATGGTAAATAGTGTGGCTCAAACTTTTGTGGAAAATGAGCCGTGCTTATTACAAGGGCAATTGAATTCAGATTTAATAACCTTAACGGATCCTAAAGTGGCTAAATGTATTCATGCCGCCAAATCTATCGCTCGTAATAAGATATTCAGGGAGCCCAAAAAAGCCCTGATAGAAATAGGGGCTTATGCCACTTTGGGCAGTTTACTGGAGTCTTTTTTATCGGCTGTAGATGAGGCATTAGTTGGCCAATCTGTCAGTTATAAATCCCAGCGGATGCTTGAGTTAATTGGCCGTCATGCTCCGAAAAAGGATTGGGATAAATACCGAGCCTATCTGAGGGTGGTCGATTACATTGCCGGCATGACAGACGATTATGCGGTTGAGCTGGCACAGGCTATTCGGGGCTTGCGTCACTAATGTTTGTATTTTGCATCAGGAGTATTTTCCTTTTTTAGGAAAAAGCTTGTTGGAATACCGCCACTTTAAAAATAAATAATGAATTAGAGTATTAAATGGATATCGATTTCCCCTTAGTTTTAGTGATTGCAGTATTTGTCACGGGTATTGTTTCTCTGGCAGATTTTTTATATTTTTCTAAACAAAGGGCTGCTGCATCGGCGCAGCTAAGTCAGAATGGTGCAGATGAAGCTTCGGTGGAATTGGCTGCAAAAGAATCGTGGGTAATCGAAAACAGTAAGGGCTTCTTTCCCGTATTAGCGCTAGTTTTGGTATTGCGCTCATTTCTTGTGGAGCCTTTTCAAATTCCTTCGGGCTCCATGGAGCCGGGATTAATCAAAGGGGATTTCATACTTGTTAATAAATTCTCTTATGGCTTTCGGTTACCTGTATTAGGTACTAAAGTCATCGAAATGGATGATCCTAAACGAGGGGATGTGATGGTATTTATTCCCCCGCATGATCCACGTTATTTTATTAAGCGGGTATTAGGCCTGCCTGGCGATCAGATCAAGTACATGAATAAAATACTGTATATAAATGGTGAGCAAGTGGACGACGCTTTGATTGGGGCTTATCCAAAAGGTGCACCTAAATTGCTGGTATTTAAAGAGACGACTCCTGAAGGAGAAGCTTTTCCAATTCAGAAATATAATGGCGTCCCTAGCCGAGGGGAAGGTGAGTGGATTGTGCCAGAAGGGCATTATTTTATGCTTGGAGACAACCGAGATAATAGTGGCGATAGCCGTTTCTGGGGGTTTGTCCCAGATGAGAACATTGTAGGTAAAGCATTTGCTGTATGGATGCATTGGGAAAGCTGGACGGATATTCCAGGGTTTAGCCGTAATAAGTTGATCGATTAACCATCAAAAAACCATAAATTTAAGCTTGGTCTATACTGGTCTGTAAAGGAGAGATCAGTATGGAAAAAAGAAAGCCTTGTCGAAAATGCATTCAAGCCAGATGGCTCATGTTTTATTGCTTGGGAATGGGCATTATTGGCACTCTAGCAGTGAACAATATCTTATTTCATTAATATCGTTTTCTTTGTTGGTTTTTTAAATGCACAGCAGTAGAATGTCGCCAAATTTCATGGTGTTGTAACCTTATGTCTTGGTACCAGAAAATACTGGCTTCGTGCTCATTTCTTTTGTCACATCCTGTTACTCGAACCAATAAAGAGCAGCAGCGCGCAGATCGCTTAGCTGCAGCCATTACCCTGTATGATCATTCAACCTGCCCAAGTAGCATTCGTATTAGGCAATATATAAAAACGCTGAATATCTCTATAACTGTTAAGAATTTAAAACGTTGTCATGTGTATGAAAAAGAGCTACTTGCGGATACCGGCAGTGTGATTGTGCCGTGCTTAAAAGTAGAGACCTCTAAAGGCAGCCGCTGGATCCAAGGATATGATCTAGTAAAGGATTATTTAGATCAAAAGTTTGTTCCAAAACCTAAAATTAACGTTTTAGATAAGGCACTCTAGTCCAATTGTGTGCATAATATATTCAGTATCTTTACGGTAATTTGAATATTGGAAGGAGTTGTATATAGGGCATGGGAAGCTCGGTTAAACGCTGTATCAAGCTGATTAGCACCATTATGTTGCTACTTTGCGCCTGTTATTCTACAGGGGCAACGGTAGGACTGTTGGTGGAGGATAAAAATCAGCAGGTAATGGGGTTTCAGTCTGAGTTAAGCAAGCTGAGACCTTCTGATGAATTAAACCTGTATACCCTAAAATCT
>CAJXIT010000026.1 GCA_913054055.1 uncultured Thalassolituus sp. | reverse complement strand
TTTGCCCCGCCATTAAGCCCGCAAGCAAACGCATGGATGTACCTGAATTACCAACATATAGAGTATTTGGCGGCTGTTTAAGACCGTTAAGACCCACACCATGAATGGTCACTCGACCACGGTGTGGCCCCTCAATCACAACCCCCATATCACGGAAAGATTGCAAGGTAGCAAGACTGTCTTCCCCTTCTAAAAAGCCTGTTATTTCTGTTGTGCCTTTGGCCAATGACCCCAGCATAATGGATCTGTGGCTAATGGACTTATCACCAGGCACACGGAACGTGCCAGAGATTGAAACACCCGGCTGGGCAATATAGTTAATAACTTCGCTTTTCATAGGTTCCACATAGGCTCTGCGGGCCAGTATTTTAGAAAAATGGTCTCGAGCCACTTTCGCTCGGGTGAACACTCCCATTAAGGAGGTGCTATCTGATTCAACAACCGCTTGTCGCAATGACGCTAAATCATGGGTAAACAAGTCTAATGCGTCAAGCACAGCACTTTTATTGGCTGTGAATATGTCATGCCACATTTTAGGATTGCTGGCGGCAATGCGAGTAAAGTCTCTAAAGCCACCGGCGGCATAATTAAAAATTTCTTTATTTTCATGGCTATGAGCCAGAGTATCTACCAATGAATAGGCCAGTAAATGGGGTAAATGACTGGTAGCAGCCAATACTTCATCGTGATGCTCTACTGACATCTCTTCAATTTCAGCACCCGCAGCTTGCCATAATTTTCTGACACACTCTAATGCGTATTCATTACTGTTTGACTGGGGCGTTAAGATCACTTTGTGATTTTCGAATAAAGTTTCATCTGCAGCCGTAATGCCACTTTTTTCACTGCCAGCAATTGGGTGACCCAAGATAAAATTAGCTTGGTCGCCACCAAAAATATCTCTTATGTCTTGTGCTAACTGACCTTTTACACTACCCACATCGGTTAAAATTGCATCGGCCAATAGTGCTGGCTTTATCTCATTTAAAATTTCCGCTCCTGCTAAAATCGGCACAGATAGAATGACTACTTGCGCACCTTCTACTGCTTGCTTAGCTGAGTCGGTGAAATCATCAATGATATTAAGTTGTTTGGCTTGCTCCATTGAGTCTAAATTACGATCATAACCCACAATGGTTTGCACAGCGCCTTGCTTGCGCAAAGCTTTTACCCAAGAACCACCAATTAAGCCTAGACCTATGATGGCGACTTTATTTATTGGAAAGGCAATGGGCGAGGAAAGAGTCATGTAATTATAATATATAGATTAAGACAACAAATGTTTAAGCTTTAGCAAAAACGTTTGATTTTCATCTTGCGTACCAAAACTCACACGCAAATGATCTGGCATTTCGTAATTCCCAACTGGGCGAACGATCACACCCGCCTCAAGCAAACCCTGATAAATGTCCATGGCACGCCCAGGAATTTCAAAGCAAATGAAGTTACCCACCGAAGGAATCCAAGCAAGATTCAACTGCTCAAAGCCAGCCTGTAACTGACGCATCCCTTCATCATTTAATTCTTTACTTTGACGCACATAGGCTTCGTCATTAACACAGGCAACAGCCGCTGCCAAAGCAAAGGAATCCACATTAAACGGAGGGCGCACACGGTTCATTAAATCCGCTAACTCAGGACTAGAAACACCATAGCCCACTCTTAAAGAGGCGAGACCATAGGCCTTAGAAAAAGTACGAGTGACAACCAAGTTTGCATATTGAGACAAATAATCGATACCACTTGGATAATCTGCTTCATCTACATATTCAAAATACGCTTCATCCAGCAAAACAATAACATGTTCTGGCACTTGCTTTAGAAAGGATTCAAGCTGTGATTTTGTATTCCAAGTGCCCGTAGGGTTATTTGGATTGGTGACAAAAATGATTTTTGTTTTGTCGGTAATGGCAGCCGCCATAGCCGGTAAATCATGCCCCCAGTTTTTGGCTGGCACTTGAACTATTTCACCGCCCACCATTTTAGTAACCAAACCATAAATGGCGAAAGCATGCTGCGATACAATGACTTGGTCACCCTGACTGACAAAACACTTAACAATAAACTCTAAAATATCACTAGAACCATTGCCTAAAGTAATTTGATCAGCAGAAATTTTTAATTTTTTAGTCAGAGCTGACTTTAATTCAAAGCCATTTCCATCTGGGTAACGGGTTAAGTCGGATAACTCCCCTTGGATGGCTGCAAGCGCTTTATCACTTGGCCCCATAGGGTTTTCATTACTGGCTAGCTTTACGATATCGCTTTCATTTAAGCCATATTCACGAGCAAGCTCATCAATGGGCTTCCCCGGCTGATAAGCCCTTAATCCTTGCACGCCTTGAACGGCTAGTTTAGTGAAATCTACTGTCATGACTTAATCACGAGAAAAACTCGCATCCTGTTGTTTAGAGAACGGCCTTAGGATAAGAGCCCAAAATTTTTAAATCTGAAACCGCTTTGGAGATCTCATTCAAAACCTGTGCAATGTCTTTGTCTTGGGAATGGCCTTCAAAATCAATAAAGAAATTATAAGTCCAGGTACCGGCTTTAGAAGGACGAGTCTCAATACGCGTTAAACTCACACCTGCTTGATGAAATGGTTCAAGCACATGGTAAAGCGCGCCGGGCTTGTTTTTGCTACTAACCATTATGGAAGTTTTATCATCACCACTGCAATCCGTACGTTTTTTACCAATTATCAAAAAACGCGTGGTATTGTCTGGCATATCTTCAATGCTATTTGCCAGTTGTTTCACACCATATAACTCAGCTGCCGCATCACCTGCAATAGCCGCAGCCCCTTCCTCGTGCGCAGCCAATCGAGCTGCTTCTGCATTTGAACTCACAGGAATGCGTTCAATGCCTGCCCAGTGTGTATCAAGCCACTGTCGACATTGCGCTAAAGATTGAGGGTGACTATAGACTTTGGTTATCTGTGCTTCATCAGAATTCGTTAAAAAGTGATGATGTATACGCAATGCCACTTCACCACTGATTTGCAAATTACTTTGAGCAAAACTATCCAGGGTATGAGTAACCACCCCTTCTGTAGAATTTTCAACCGGGACGACACCGTAATTATAACTACCAGCTTCTACTTCGCGAAAAACATCAGCAATGGACACCTGACCTTCACATAATGCACTGTGGCCAAAGTGTTTTGTGGCAGCCGCTTGTGTAAAGGTACCTTCAGGTCCCAAATATGCAACTTTTAATGGCTCTTCCAAAGCTAAACAAACAGACATAATCTCGCGAAATAATCGCGCCATATCTTCATCGGCTATGGGACCCTCATTACGATCCATAACTTTACGCAATACCTGAGCTTCACGCTCAGGACGATAAAATTGAATTTTTTCACCGCCAGCGTATTTTTCTTTTACATGGGCCACATTTTGGGCGCATTGAGCACGCTGGTTAATTAGCTCATGTATTTTACGATCCAAAGAATCAATTTGATCCCTTAATACGCCTAATTCTTTTTCTTCACTCATATTTGTTATCCGTTGCGTGAAGCAAAGTCTTTCATAAAGTCGATCAAAGCATCGACTGCTTCTTCTGTAACCGCATTATAAATATTGGCTCGCATGCCGCCCACACTTCGATGGCCAGCAAGATTCAATAGACCTTTTTGCTCAGCTCCTGCTAAGAAAGTTTTATCTAATGCTGCGTCTTTTAAAGTAAAAGGCACATTCATTTTAGATCGATTATTAACAGCCACAGGGTTGGCGTAAAAACCACTTGCATCAATGTAGTCATACAGTTTTTTCGCTTTACGCTGATTAATAACTGCCATGGCTGAAACGCCACCCTGCTGTTTTAACCAGTCAAATACTAAGCCCGCTAAATACCAAGAGTAAGTGGCTGGCGTGTTATACATTGAACCATTATCTGCAGCCACTTGGTAGTTCATTGCCGTTGGGGTACCTTCCAATACGTCACCCAACAAATCTTCACGAACTATGACTATACACAGGCCTGCTGGGCCAATGTTTTTTTGTGCACCAGCATAAATTAAAGCAAATTTAGAAACATCTAATTCTTCAGATAAAATAGAAGATGAGAAGTCTGCCACTAATGGCACGTCGCCTGTTTCTGGAATGTAATCAAATTCCACACCGCCAATGGTTTCATTAGGAGTGTAATGCACATAGGCCGCATCTGGGTTTAGCTTTAAATCAGCTTGCTTTGGCGCATAAGTAAAGTTTTTATCTTCTGCACTGGCAGCCAATTTTACTTCACAGTAACGGGAGGCTTCTTTAATGGCTTTAGCAGACCACTGCCCTGTATGAATGTAATCGGCTGTGTTTTTTCCACGCAGTAGGTTCATTGGGATCATGGCAAATTGCGCGGTAGCACCACCCTGCATGAACAAAACTTTATAATTATCAGGAATCGATAATAAATCGCGCAAATCTTGTTCTGCTTGAGTGGCAATGGACACATATTCAGTGGAACGGTGAGACATCTCCATGACAGAAAGACCTTTACCTTGCCAGTTTAGCATTTCACCAGAAGCTTTTTCTAAAACGGCTGTAGGGAGTGCGGCAGGGCCTGCACAAAAGTTATAAACTCGAGTCATCTTTATTTAAACATCAACTTATAAAAAATTACGCTTCACGCTCTTGCTTGTAGCGTTTGTATGCAGCGACCACCAAGGCCATCATCAACCCCAAAAAGCCACCTGCCACACCAGCTAAGGCCATGATTAACATTTTTCTTGGTTTAATGGGGTTACGCGGTAGGGTTGCAAGCTCATCCACCTTGGCCAAACTGACTTTAGTAAAGTCAACATTTAATTCTTTCAGGCTTTTAATTTCAAATAACAAAGCAGGTAGGCCTGCAACAAAATACCCCTCACCAAATGGAAGCTCTTTACTGGTCTCCGCTCGACGGTCAATCACAGTCAACTCAGCTTTGAGTGCTTTTTCACCAAACATATAATCAGGCAGCTTACCGCCACCAGTTATCATATTGCCTTTTTGCTGGATGGGGTTCTTTTGGCCAATTGCTTTCGCAATAGTTAGAGCCTCACTTAACTCTAGCTTTCTTCGATTTTTGTTAGCGTCATAAGTACCCTTAATCAAACCCGCTTGATACTCAAGCTGGTCAATAGCCATTGACAACTTATTTTTCAAATTCGTTTCGATAGCCATCAAACGAGTAGCCAGGCTAAAAGCCACGTACTCATTCAAAAACTGGGTAGCAAACTCTGAATTAGTAGAGTCAAACTTCACTTCAACGAAATTTTCTGCGTCCTTTTTAGGGTTAGAAAGCTTGATGTGAAAGTCATCATCAAACGAGTTAAAATTCTGGGCAAGCGTTAAACTTTCATCATAAAAGCCATACCCTTTAATTTCTTCTAGTTTAGACTGGTAAAATTTTCTTCTATATTCACGGGATAACAGAGCTTGCTTTGCTTGCGTATACGCTGCTTCGACACTCATTGAGAATATTTTCCCTTTAAGCTCCTCGCCCTCGATATTTTGTTCTGTTTGACCGCCTGTTAATTGAGGTGCATTTAACTCAATTAAATCCCCTTCAGTGGCCCCCTTGATAACAGACTTCACTTGATAAACAGGCTTAACCAAACTCACATATAGAAGCCCTAAAACAAGACAAACAGTAAACGGCCCAAAAAACCAACGCTTCTGTAGATTTAAGTCATTTACCAAATCAAAAAGGTTAATTTCATCATCAGCAAAGCGGGCATCACGGCCCACTTGCTGCATTTCATTCACATCAGAATGCTGACTCATTCAAGAATTTCCTTATTCGTCTACTGAATTTTCATCGGCAGAGGCTGCACCCTCATTTGAAGCACTGGCTTCAATATCACTGGAAACCGTATCCATTGCAAAGTCATCTTCATCCGCATCAAGAATTGGAGCCACACCGACTAAGCGCTCACCTTCCTGCACTTTAATCAAGGTTACCCCTTGAGTGTTACGACCTAACGTAGACACTTCACTCACTCGCGTTCTAACCAAGGTACCTTGGTCACTGATCAACATAATTTCGTTATTTTCTTGAACCTGAACAGCCCCCACAAGGGCACCGTTACGTTCACTGATCACCATGCCAATCACGCCTTGCGTACCACGGCCTTTGGTTGGGAATTCGGTAACAGCGGTACGCTTACCAAAGCCATTTTCACTGGCCGTTAGTACTGTGCCGCCTTCTTCAGGAATAATCAGAGACACAACTTTTTGATCATCTTGCATCTTAATGCCGCGCACACCGCGAGCAGTACGGCCCATGGCACGAACATTTTCTTCTGCAAAGCGCACCGCTTTACCAGCGTTGCTCATTAACATAATGTCTTTAGAGCCGTCAGTAATGGCTGCGCCCATTAAAGTATCATCATCGTCTAATTCAAGGGCGATCAAACCACTTGAGCGCTGACGAGAGAAGGCGGTTAAATCGGTTTTCTTAACCGTGCCTTTTTCCGTGGCCATGAAGATGTAATGACCTTCAGTGTACTCACGAATCGGCAAAATGGTTGTGATTCTTTCATCCGCTTCTAGCGGTAATAGATTCACAATTGGGCGGCCTCGGCTTTGGCGAGATGCCACTGGAATATCAAATACTTTCAACCAGTAAACCTTACCGCGATTACTGAAGCACAAGATGGTATCGTGAGAACTGGTTACCAATAAATGCTCAATGAAATCTTCATCTTTAATGGCTGAAGCGGACTTACCGCGTCCACCACGACGTTGAGCTTGATACTCTTTCACTGGCTGAATCTTAGCGTAGCCACCGTGAGACAGAGTTACAGCCATGTCTTCTTCTGCAATTAAATCTGCAAGCGTTAGACTACGACGATGCTCAACAATTTCTGTACGACGTTCATCACCAAATTCTGCTTTTACCGTCTCTAGCTCTTCACGAATCACATTCATCAAGCGCTCGTTGCTGGCTAAAATTTCTAGGTACTCAGCAATTTCTTCTACCTTAATACGGTATTCATCAATTAGCTTCTCATGTTCAAGACCCGTTAGCTTTTGCAAACGCATATCAAGAATGGCTTGCGCTTGGACTGGTGATAAGTAGTAGTTACCGTCACGGAAGCCGTATTGATCTTCAAGAGTATCTGGGCGACAAGCATCACTGCCTGCACGCTCAAGCATTTCAGCCACATCACCTGGCTGCCATGGCGTTGAGATAAGCTTCTCTTTTGCTTCTGCACCGGTTGGGGATGATTTAATCGCTGCAATCACTGGATCAATATTTGCCAGCGCGACAGCCAAGCCTTCTAAGATATGTCCGCGTTCACGGGCTTTGCGTAAATCATAAATGGTTCTGCGCGTCACCACTTCACGGCGGTGACGAACAAATGCTTTCAGCATGTCTTTTAGATTGAGAATTTTTGGCTGACCATCAACCAAGGCAACCGTATTGATGCCAAACACAGTTTGTAATTGAGTTTGTGCAAACAAGTTATTTAAAACCACTTCTGGTACTTCACCACGGCGAAGCTCAACCACAATGCGCATACCTTCTTTATCAGATTCATCACGCAGCTCTGTGATGCCTTCGATTTTTTTGTCTTTTACTAGCTCAGCAATTTTTTCAATTAAGCGAGCCTTGTTCACCTGATAAGGGATTTCAGTGAATATAATGGATTCTTTGCCGTTTTTATCATCCATTTCAAAATGGTGACGAGCACGAATTTGAACACGGCCACGGCCAGTACGGTATGCTTCAACAATACCATCACGGCCATTAATGATTGCCGCTGTTGGGAAATCAGGTCCACTGATAAATTCCATCAAGCCATCAATATCAATATCAGGGTTGTCGATTAACGCCAAGCAACCATTTAATACTTCGGTTAAATTATGAGGAGCAATATTGGTGGCCATACCCACGGCAATACCGCTTGAGCCATTAACTAATAAAGCAGGAATTTTTGTCGGCAATACTTCAGGAATTTGCTCAGTGCCATCATAGTTCGGCACGAAATCGACGGTTTCTTTATCAATATCCGCCAGCATTTCATGGGCAATTTTATCCATACGCACTTCGGTATAACGCATGGCCGCTGCACTGTCACCATCAACCGATCCAAAGTTACCTTGACCATCCACCAGCATATAACGCATGGCAAAAGGCTGTGCCATACGAACGATGGTGTCATACACCGCACTGTCACCATGGGGGTGATATTTACCGATTACGTCACCGACCACACGGGCAGATTTTTTGTAGGCTTTGTTCCAATCGTTACCCAGTACATTCATTGCGTGTAAAACACGACGGTGCACAGGTTTAAGACCGTCGCGTACATCAGGAAGAGCACGACCTACAATTACGCTCATGGCGTAATCCATGTAGGACTGTTTTAGCTCGTCTTCAATATTGACCGGTAGGATTTCTTTGCTCAAGTCACCCATGAAGGTATCCCTTATGTTCGCCCTATTCACTAGGCGTTATTGTTATCTTCCAAGAGCCGTATAAAATTTCATCAAGCTGACGTTACTTTGCCAAAGATGAAGCTCTTAGATGGACCCAAATAAAGCCAAGAACTTTACCACAAATCAATACATTAGCTCCAATCAAAAGGGCCAAAAATACAGGATTTGCGTTATACTGCATGACCTTCGAGAAAATGCGATCACTTTTTAAACAGAATTTTGAAATTGGACTCAAATATGACCGCTAACAACACCTGCATCATCATGCCCCAATGGCTTCTCACTTTAGAAGATGAGCAATTGTTAAGCGATCACGCTGTGGTGATCAAAGAAGATCGTATCGTCGATATACTCAGTGCCCAAGCGGCGCAAAATAAATACTCCACCGCAGAACACGTTCATTTACCCAAACAAGTATTAATGCCGGGGCTAATCAACTGCCATGGCCACACTGCCATGAATCTGTTTAAAGGCATGGCCGATGACTTGCCATTAATGACTTGGTTAGAAGAGCACATTTGGCCAGCCGAAGGGCAATGGGTCAGCCCTGAGTTTGTGGCCGACGGCACCAAAATTGGCATTGCTGAAATGCTAAGAAGTGGTACCACCTGCTACAGCGACATGTATTTCTACCCTGAAGTGGCCGCAGACACCGCAGCAGAGCTGGGCATGCGCGCCATTTGTTATGGCCCTATTTTAGATTTTCCAACCCCTTATGGCACAGGCCCAGAAGATTACATCGAAAAAATCATCACTGCTCATAATCACTTTAAACATCACTCGCTAGTCGATATTGGCTTTGGCCCCCACGCCCCTTATACGGTCAGTGATGAACCATTAACTAATATTCGCACCTTGGCCGAACAGCTCAATATCCCTATTCAAATTCATTTACACGAAACGGAATTTGAAGTGGCCGACGCCCAGCAGAAAACCGGCATGCGTCCCAGTGAAAGACTGTCTAAACTGGGCTTTTTGGGGCCTGACGTGCAAGCCGTGCATGTGACTCAAGTTGCCGATACTGATATTCAATTATTTAAAGAATCGAATACTCATGTGATTCATTGCCCAGAATCCAATTTAAAACTGGCCAGCGGGTTTTGCCCCACTCACAAATTACAGCAAGCGGGCATCAATGTGGCCCTTGGCACAGATGGCAGCGCCAGCAATAACGATTTAGACATGCTCGGCGAAATGCGCAGCGCCGCGCTTATTGCCAAAGCTGTGGCAAACGACGCCTCTGCTCTGCCTGCATTAGAAGCCATTAAAATGGCCACCATTAATGGGGCCAAAGCGTTAGGCAAAGAGGATCAAATCGGTTCGATCAAGGTAGGCAAGCAGGCCGATTTAATTTCCATAGATTTAAACGAGATTGCCAGCGCCCCTGTTTACGACCCTATTTCCCATATTGTTTACACGGCCACACGCCAACAAGTTGATCACGTTTGGGTGGCGGGTAATCTACAGGTTAAAAATAAACAGCTTTGCCATATGAATGAAACCCAACTTGTTGAGCTGGCTCAGCAATGGGCCGATAAAATTCAGGCAAAATAACGCATATCAATAATATGCTTTAAGAAAAGATTAAGAGAAACCATCATGACCAATGTTGATCACGCAGAAGTTGCAAAATTTGAATCCATTGCCACTCGCTGGTGGGACAAAGAAAGTGAATTCAAACCCCTGCACGACATCAATCCTTTGCGCACAAATTTCATTGATGAGCACGTTCAGCTAGCGGGTAAAAAAGTTTTGGACGTGGGTTGTGGCGGCGGCATTTTAAGTGAAGCCATGGCTCACCGTGGTGCCAGTGTATCAGGCATCGACATGGGCGAAGCTAACATCACCACGGCTAAGCTTCATGCTTTAGAAAGCGGTTTAAACATTGACTACCAAGTGATTCCTGTGGAAGAGCTGGCCGAACAACACGCTGGCAGTTTTGATGTGGTCACTTGCTTAGAAATGTTAGAGCATGTACCCGACCCCGTTTCCATTGTTAAAGCTTGTTATCAACTTTGTAAACCCGGTGGGCAAGTCATTTTCTCTACACTAAATCGCAACCCTAAAAGTTTTGTACTGGGGATAATTGGCGCAGAATACGTTTTAAATATGGTGCCAAAAGGCACCCACGAATATAAAAAATTCATTCGACCCAGTGAGCTAGGCTCGTGGGCAAGAAATGCAGGTTTAACCGTGGGCGACATGGCAGGCATGAGTTACAACCCGATTACAAAAACCTATAAATTAGGTCGTGATACAGATGTAAACTACTTAATGCAAACCATCAAGCCTGCTTAATAGTTGTCAACCTTTTATGAAAACGAATCAACAATTTACCGCTGTCTTATTTGATTTAGACGGCACCTTAATTGATACCGCCCCTGACTTTATGGTTTGCCTAAACGATCTGAGAGCGGAATATCAGCTTGCACCACTGGACAACCTGGAAATCAGAAAAGTAGTGAGTGATGGTGCTCGAGCAATGGTTGGATTGGCCTTCAATATTAAAGAAGGTGATCAGGGCTTTGAAGAAAAAAAGCAGCGTTTTTTGGACATCTACACCCAAAACATTTGCCGCGAAAGCCGTTTATTTGATTCATTAGATAAGCTGATTAACTGGTGCAATGAGCAACACATCCCTTGGGGCATTGTGACCAATAAACCTAGAAAGTTTTCAGAGCTGCTGTTAAGCAAATTAGGATTAGATCATTCGCTATCATCATTAGTATGTGCTGATGACGTGCAACACCCTAAACCCAATGCAGAACCCATGTTAAAAGCCTGCCAAGAATTAAGCGTATCTCCAGAAGAATGTTTATATGTGGGAGATCATATCCGAGACATAGATGCAGGCAAGAATGCCAACATGAAAACCATCGCGGCAGGTTATGGTTATGTGCACAGTGAAAACGAAGCCCTTTCATGGCAAGCCGACTGGACCGTTAACACCAGCCAAGCACTGACTGAACTATTAATGGATTTATTGAAATCCTGTAAATAATTGAACATATAAGCCGCCATTAGCGGCAAGCCCTGACCGCAAGCGGCAGATAGATATTAATAATTGCTCGACAGATTGGAACACCTTATGACTGAAATCGCCAAAACGCTTCAAAACCGTGTCATTTTAGTGACAGGAGCCAGTTATGGCATAGGCAAAACGGCTGCCTATGGTTTTGCAGAGTCTGGGGCCACCGTTATTCTACTTGCTCGCACCGAAGACATGCTGAATGAAGTCTACGATGACTTCATGGCAAAAGGTTTGCCGGAGCCAGTGATCGTTGCCTTTGATTTAGAAACGGCCCCAGAAGAAGCCTACTTTCAGTTAAGAGACATGATTGGCAATGAGTTTGGTCGCTTAGATGGCCTACTGCTCAACGCCGCCATGCTGGGCGCACGTACCCCAATTGCCAACTACAACTGGCAAACATGGAACAAGATGATGAACATTAATGTGAACAGCCAGTTCTTAATGGCCCGTACACTACTACCAGTTATGGTAGAATCCCCTGATGACGCTTCGATCTTATTCACCAGCTCAAGCGTGGGGCGTAAAAGTAAAGCATTTTGGGGGGCTTATGCCGTCAGTAAATTTGCCATCGAAGGCCTAATGCAAACCATGGCCATTGAGCTGGAAAACGTCAGCAATGTTCGTACAAATACCATTAACCCAGGGGCAACCCGCACCACCATGCGTGCTGAAGCTTACCCAGCTGAAAACCCAGCAAATGTAAAAACCCCTGAAGACCTAGTAGAGGATTATATCTACCTGATGGGGCCAGATAGCCGTCATATTAATGGTCAAGCCCTAGACATTCCTCTTACGCGCTAAAAAATTCACACTAAAGCGGCTGCCAATTCCTATTAGCAGCCGTTTTAGTTTAAAAGCGCCAAAAAAACCACCAGTTATTCGGTAGATAGCATTCAATTTTCCGTCACTTTAAGAAAATCCCCCCCACATAAAAGTGTCAATTTCAAAACGTGCATTTACATTTACTTACAAAAAGACCCTAACCTACTGATTTAAAAGAAAAAAGTATGTTTTCTAAACTTTGGCACGCATATCGCTTATACCCTACTGTCGAAATAGTATTATTGAGGTCCCCAGATGGCGACTCAGGTTTCAAATTTTTCAGCTGCACAAAGTGACAAGCTAACGCCTTATTCAGAGTTGGCGGCAAAACCACAGATCAAAAGTGATATTTTGGTACGTTTGGCTACTTTTTTACAAACCTCTTTGGATTACCAAACATTGCTGACGGTATTTCAACGGGAAATTGCGGCAGCGGTATTAATTGATGGTTTACACTTTGAAAATACTGAAAATAACATCGACTTCAGCATTGGGCATAAAGGACCACACTCATCTAGCTACCAATTAAAAGCTCAGAGTGAAAAGCTAGGAGACATCACTTTTTATCGCAATACACGCTTTAGAGAGCACGAATTAGCAAACCTAGAAGCCTTAATGGGCACCCTAGTTTACCCACTAAGAAATGCCATGCGCTATCGGGCAGCCTTAGACCAAGCCTTTAAAGACCCACTAACCGGTGCAGGTAACCGCATTGCTTTAGATGACAATTTAAGTCGAGAAATGGAGCTAGCCAAGCGCCATGATTATGAACTTAGCTTATTAATGCTGGATTTAGATCACTTTAAAGCCATAAATGACACCTTTGGCCACCTTGTTGGCGATGAAGTATTAAAAGCCGTGGTAAAAACCATACAAAAATGCATTCGCCAAACGGACATTTGCTTCCGCTATGGTGGCGAAGAATTTGTTGTGCTGTTAAATAATGCCAATGTGGGCAATGCAAGATTGATTGCCGAGCGAATCAGAATGGGAATCTCGGACCTTTGCATAGAAACAGATCAAGGGGTGTTACAAGCCACTATCAGTTCTGGTCTTGCGCTGCTGCATCCTGACGATAATGTAAAAGACATCTTAAGACGCGCCGACCAAGCACTATATAAAGCAAAAGATACTGGCCGCAATAAAGTCATTGTGGGGGAAAAGCAAGAAGCCGCTGAATTGTGTGATTAATCATTTCTCACAACCCCTTTCCAAATAAAAAGCCATCACATGATGGCTTTTTTCATGTCTGTTGGCCCATCCTGAAATAAGTTGATGGCCCCAAAGCAAATGGCCAGTTAAAATCGGTACATGAAATTTGAAATCACCCCAGTAGCGTTTGTTGAATCCTGCTACAAAGAAAAATTTGCGACCCCACGCCAAAGTGGCTTAGTCAAAAGTGGCTCCGGAAAAATTAGATTTGTTGAACCATTCAACCACCCCGATGGGTTTATCGGTTTAGAGAATTGTTCGCATATTTGGCTAGAGTTTGTTTTTCACGAGAACCTAAAGCAAGGTTGGAAGCCCAAGGTTCGTCCACCCCGCCTAGGTGGCAATGAAAAAATGGGCGTATTTGCCACACGCGCTACCCATCGTCCCAATGCACTAGGATTATCAGCCGTCACACTTGAAAGCATTGAAATCGAAATGCAAAATAACCAAAAGAGTGTGGTGCTAAATGTGAGTGGCTTGGATTTAATTGATGGGACCCCCATCATAGATGTTAAACCTTACATTCCATATAGTGATAACCTCCCTCTTGCCCATTACCCCTTTGCGCAAAATGCACCGGAAACACTTAAAGTCAAGTTTACAGAGCTCGCATTACAACAGATAAAAGAAAGAAACGAGGATATAACATTCATCGAACAGGTACTGGAGCAGGATCCCAAACCCGCCTTCCATGAAGTAGACAGCGAACGTATCTATGGGGCTAAGCTTAATAACAGTAATGTCACTTGGCGTTATTTACTTGAAAACAAGCAAGTCTATATTCAAGTACTTGGTTTAGAATGATCGTTCAAATATTGAATCATTTAAAAACAAAAAAGCAGGCTAACAGCCTGCTTTTTTGTTGGTTGCGCTATGACAAACTGAAGAATTAAGCGGCTTTTTTCTCCGTTGTTTTCTGTTCATGGGTCGGCCTTTTCACCAATTCAGATTTCCCTGCTAGCGCATATTTATGCAAGCCCGGTAAATGGATATCACTTAGATAATGCTTCCAATCAAAGCAATTAGCATTCACATTAAATAAAAGCTGATCTTGTTTAGTGAAGCGAGTTTGTAATGCTTCCAGTTTACGACTATCAAATTGATATTTTGCAGCGGTATAAAACCCAAAAATCATAGCAAGGCTGGCAGTAGTTTTAGCCTTAGCCATGAGGTCAGAGGCATTGTTAGAGCCCAATACTCGTCCAACGATGGTTTTCAACCAAGTAAAACTGGTTAATGCCATCATATACAAAGCAAATTTTTGCGTGCTCACAGTTTTAAAATTTGCATTGGGCTTTTTAGCAAATAGCTTGGGTAAAGCGTGATATTGTTGATTGCAGGCACTCATAAGGTGATCAATAAATTGTTTTAATCGAATTGGATTCGAACTACCACTGCAACACTGATAAATTCTGACCCCTTGGCTGTCCTCTAGAATTTCAGCCGCACTTAACAAAGCTGCATTGGCCACCAAATCCACTGGAATCACATCAAGTATGCCTTTGTCATCCCCAGGGAAGATATTCACACGCCCTTTGGCATAAGCATAAATCAAGGCATCGGCCACTTTTACACCTTCAACCCAGCCAGGAACAGGCGAAGATAGGGTACTTTCAATGATAGATGGGCGTAGAATGGTTAAGTTTTCTTTGCCTAAGCCTTGAATCAATAGCTGCTCACCTAACCATTTGGTGAAGGTGTAGGTATCGTTCCAGCCGTAACCCCTAGACTCTTTGATACCAAGCTGAATTAAAGACTCTTCATAATTGCGATTTCTGCGCCCACCTTCACACTCCTGAAAGCGGTTACCTATCTCATCAATTTTAGTTTGAATAGAAGAAATCACAGATGCCACGTCATAGGTACGATCACCTGTTGGCTGTATTCGACCTGAAGCCGCTGCTGAAACTTCTTCTAAGATTTCACCTTTATTAAAGCCATTCACATAGCAAGTAGATACTTGTATAACTGGGGTCACGTTATCCACATGGCTAGTATAGTTAGCCAAGGCTATGATGTTATTAAGGCTCAGAGTATTGATATCTAATGCCTGATCCATAGCTTCACGAAAGTTCACGCTGGCGGCTGAATTAATGATCAAATCTAGATTATTGGCAATGGCTGCGAATTCAGTACTGTCTAATCCAAATAAGGCACCCGTCAGCTCACCTTCAACCACATTCACCTTATCCGCGATAAAACTGTGGTAATGATCACCGTACTGCTGTTTTAGTACGTCAAATAGGCTAGATCCAAACACATCAGCCATACAACGTTGCTGAGCAGATTGAGATTGATTGCCACGAGCTAAAATATGGATTTTTCCGATTTCAGGTACTTCTCTAAGAAGTTTTTCAACAATGGCCTTTCCAAGAAAGCCAGTCACACCTGTGATGAACACTTGCTTGCCAGATAACTGGCCCACAACAGAAAGAAGGGACGCCTGATTCATTTCATTGCCTTTGTTATTTTTATATTGAGGTCAATATTTGTATCTGAACCCATTCTACTCTTAAAATTTGGCGCAATGCACCCTTACAGTCCTTTTGTTGGACAATACGAACATGATTTTCCCATTAGAATTGGCCCATATCCCGCTTTACACCTAACCTTAATCATATAAATACAGGCATTCACTTATAGGATACTGATGCTTTACCTATCAAACTGGATTGATTCTGGCTTTTAAAATGA
This sequence comes from uncultured Thalassolituus sp., assembly GCA_913054055.1. Lineage (GTDB taxonomy): Bacteria > Pseudomonadota > Gammaproteobacteria > Pseudomonadales > Oceanobacteraceae > Bermanella. Next base: position 1,328 of record CAJXIT010000026.1, on the reverse strand, counting down.
GCAATACCTCATTAGCAAAACGCCTGTTCTTCATTTCTCTGCCAATCGCCCTATTGGCGGGGGTATTATATGCTGGCGCCTTGGTGTATTTAGAGACCCGCAGTCTCAATCACACTCAGCAGTCCCGGGTAATGGAACAAATTACTCAACTTGCTGAAGTCATGGCCATTCCCACATGGAATTTAGACCAAGAGTTCATCAGCAACTACCTTCAACAAAACACGATCAGTCCCTATATTCAATGTATTGAGCTGGTGTCAGATACCGCCTTAAAAGAATCATCCCCCGTAGGCTGTGAGCATGCCGAAACCGGGGTCACACTGCATAGCCAACCCATTATTTATGAAGAACTGTATATTGGTGTCATTGTGGCATCGTATAAAGTGCAATTAGACAATGAACGTTTAAAATTCATTTTATGGAGTCGAGTACCAATGGGGGTTGTTGCCCTATTAAGTGTCTTTTTAAGCGTCTTTTGGGTATTTAGACGTCGAGTTGTGATTCCATTACAAGAGATGAATCATTATGTTGAAGAGTTTCAGGACAATGGCAGCGTCATGCCCATTATGTGGGAAGAACAAGATGAAATTGGCACTCTGAATAAAACCATTAATAAAGCCCAGCAGCAGCAAAAACTTCACGACCAAATGCTCACCAGCGAAAAAGAAAAAGCAGAGTCCGCCTACAATGAACTGATGGCCATGCAATCTCAACTTGTAGAAAGCGAAAAGATGGCTTCGCTTGGTGGGTTAGTTGCCGGTATTTCTCATGAAATTAACACACCTTTAGGTGTCGCCAAAACCAGTGCTAGCCATGTACAAGATGAACTAGGAAAACTTCAAAACAGCTTCACGGATGGCACGCTCACAAAATCTAGAATGGAAGACTTTATCGGGCAGTTTAATGATGGGTTAAAGCTACTCACTGCTAATTTGAACCGTGCAAATGAGTTAATGACCAACTTCAAACAAGTCAGCGCCGATCAAAGTCATGACGAGATTAGATCCATAAATTTAAAAGAGTACTTAGAAGAAACCATCTACACACTTAAGCCTCACTTACGTCGCTATCAAGTATCCGTTTTAGTGGACTGCGAAGAAGACATCATCATTGAAACATTCCCAGGGGCTTTTTCACAAATCACAACAAATTTAATCATGAATAGTCTAAATCATGCGTATGAAGTAGAAGAGCAAGGCAGTATAAATTTAACCGTATCACTGAAAGAAAATAACGTTATTTACGTATTCAAAGATGATGGTAAGGGCATGGAAGAAAGTGTACTAAACAAAATTTTTGAACCTTTTTTCACAACAAAAAGAGGCAAT